>JBJEGL010000050.1:0-13714 GCA_051875035.1 Candidatus Gastranaerophilaceae bacterium
TTTTCATATATTTTGGATGTTTTTTTATCCAAATCATCCAATAATCCGAATAATTCTTCTTCACTTGTTCCGTATTGCTCCAACATCATTGAATAATAATTATCATACCCGTATGCTTTTGCTTCTTCATTTCTTTGTTTTACAAGCTGAATTAAATCGTCTGCAATGGCGTCACCTGCGGAATTTTCTGCAATGTATGCTTTTTCCCGTAATTCTATATCTTTTGAATTATGAAAAATTTCATTGATATCAGTTTCCGAAACTTCTTTTCCGTCAATTTGGGGTTTAAAATTATTAAAAACTTCAGAAATTTCATTTTCACTTACAAAATATGTGCCCTCTTCCCCGGAGTTATTTTCCTCTTCAATTGGGGCAGTCTCTTCTGTTTCTTCGGACTCGCCACAGGAAAAATTACCCAATAATTTATTTAAATGTTTTTGAAGATTAGCATCATTGATACCTTTTTCTTCAAATTCCTTAAACTTTTCATAAGCTTCTTTATCACCGTATATTTCATCATACATTGAAGAAATAATATTTAATGTATTGGCGTTTTCTGCCGTACTGTTTATATAAAAATTCCAGTCAGCTTTATTGTATTCCGTATCAACTTCTTTCAATACTTCACAAAATTTATCTCTGTATTCTATAAAATCTTTTTCATTTTGAGTATAAGAAACTTGATTGATAAATGGCGTAACATAAGCGGAATTAAAAGGAGCAAGTGTTTGCTTAGGATTATTTTGCAACTGTTCTTCTTTTACTTTCGGGGATTTAACCGTATTATTTAAGATAATTTTATTTATTTGATTTCCGCCGGAAATATTATTAACCATATCTGACATACCTCTATTTTTGTTATTTATTATAAGTTAAAAGAAAGATTTTTTTGCTGTTTATTGTTAATTTTGAGTAAATTATCGTTACATAATTTTTTAAAAGTTGATAAAGACTTTGAATAAGGTGTAAAATCATTATAACGACAAAAGGATGCAAAATATGCTAGGAAATAAAAAACCATATATAATAAGAATTTCTATAGCTGCAATTTTATTTTTAATATGCATAACAGCATTTATACCCGGAGGAAAATTTGCTTCATATATATACTCATTAAATTTTGCATCTGCCGTTTGTGCTCTGACAGCAAGTTTTTCTGTTGCGGCATTGCTTATTGTTTGTATTCATCTTTTTGCAGCTTGGTTTTGGGGAAGATTTTACTGCTCAACAATATGTCCTTTTGGAATTTTACAAGATATATTGGGCGGATTGTTCAAAAGAAAAAGCGGAAAAGCTGTTAATTTATCCGTATTAAGATATTTAATTTTGGCTGTTGCAGCGGTATTGATTTTTTCGGGTACTGCTGTTGTTTTAAGATTTATCGACCCGTATTCGGTATTTGGAAGTATTATTTCCTCCATAGTAAAGTGTAAAACAACTCCCGTTATTATAGGTCTTATTCCGTTATTTATCATTACGGCTCTTGTTGCTTGGAAAAACAGAATTTTTTGTACATCAATTTGTCCTGTCGGAACAACATTGGGTCTTTGCTCAAAAATCGGATATAACAAGCTTGAAGTAGATACCGAAAAATGTAAAAAATGCGGATTATGTGAAAGAAATTGCCCAACCGGTGCAATTGATTCAAAAGAACAAAAAATTGACAACGAACGTTGTATCAGATGTATGAGATGTGTCGGATTTTGTTCATTCGGAGCAATAAAATACGGTAAATCTTCACAAAAATTGTCATTTGATAAATCCAGAAGAACTTTTATCTCATCTGCGGTTATTACTGCTGTTGCGGTCGGTATTTTAGCAAAAGGAAAAGAAACTGTCGGCGAAATTGTTAAAAAATTCAAAAAACTTCCTATTTGTCCTCCGGGTGCAAAATCACCCGAAGAATTTGCTCTAAAATGCACTTCTTGCGGACTTTGTGCAACACAGTGCAAAGGTAAAGTAATAGAAAATCCAAATTCGGAATATGAAACTATTCACTTGAATTACAGTAATGGTAATTGTCAATTCGATTGTAAAAATTGTTCTGATATTTGTCCGACAGGTGCTTTGCAAAAAATGACATTAGAAGAAAAACAAAATTGTAGAATTGCTATGGCTACATTTAATCTTGAAGATTGTATAAAGTGTGGAGCCTGCATTAATACTTGTCCGAAAGGTGCAATTCAAAGGAATAAAGAAGGATATCCGGAATTTGATGCATCAAAATGTATCGGCTGCGGAGCTTGTCAAAATATTTGCCCGATGAAATGTATTTCTGTTGTTGCAATAAAAAAACAAAGCAAAACTTTATAAGCAGGTTTTAATGAAAAAAATCATAAAAAAAACTTTAGCAGTATTAACGGTAATAATATTTTTAATTTTGATATTATTAGTAATTGCAATGGTTTTTGGTGACAGATTGGTTTGTTTTTATGCCGACAAATTATACAAAGACAAAGACTATCAAACAGCATATATTTTATATGACACTGTTAACACATACAAATCCTATAATGAGGAATATCAATATAAACTAACTCAATGTCTGAGCAAAATGCCGCTTTCATATTCAGTTCAAAAGAAACTTGTTGAAATTGCACAAAAAGATGATGGTTCCCGTTCGGAAAAACTTGCGACTAATGTAATTTTAAGATTTAGAAAAAAAATATTTGATAAATTCGGTGAAAATTACGTGCAAGATTCATTATATAACGGAATTGTTTTACATTGGGGCAAAAAATCTTTTCCCCTAAAATATTACATATCCCAAGAACAAGATATTCCCGAATATTATACCAAAATGGCAAAAAGTGCTTTTGAAGATTGGCAGAGAGAAACAGAAGACTTTGTAAAATTTACACAGGTAAACAACGAAGCTACTGCAAAAATCATCGTACAATTTAAAGGTAATGCAGATACTAAAAATCCGGAACATTTAAAAGAATACAAAGCCGCAATTACAACCCCCGTGATTGAAAAAGAAAAATTATTAAAGCAAATGAAAATAAATATATTAGTAAAAAATCATCTTGATGAATTTTTTACTCCGGAGCAGATAAAAACATTAACAGCTCACGAACTCGGTCATGCTCTTGGTCTTTGGGGACATTCAAAAGATAATAAAACAATAATGTATTATTCGCTGAATAATCCTTATGATTATTACGAAAACAGAATAGATACATCATTAAATTCAAAAGATATAGCGACCCTAAAAATTTTGTATCTTCTTGCACCTGATATTACAGATAGTCAAAAGGACTTGACCTCTAAAGAACGATTTATTTATGCACCAATGCTTTTGAGTCCTTTGGATGATATGAAAAATAAAATACTTGAACAGGCAACAGAGTTATTAAAAGAACATCCTAACGATATGGGTTACGCACTTTCTCTTGCGGATGCTTATAATCAAAGCGGAAAAGTAAATGAAAGCATTAACTTAATGCTATTTTTAACAAAACAAACAAATGATACAACTTTGTTGAGTTTACTATACTATAATATTTCAAATAACTACATAAGTCTTAAAGACTTCAAAAATGCACTTGTTTATGCAAATTTAGCCGTTAAATGTGTAAATACTCCTGACAACCGAAGCTTAGCAGCTTATGTAAAATATTGCAGCGGTGATTTAAAGAATGCGGAAAGAGAATTTATTATAGTATTGAGAAGAAATCCCGGATTTACAAATGCAGCATTAGGATTAGCTGATGTTTATATAAAACAAAAACGTTATCTTGAAGCACGAAAGGTGTTAAAACAACTTTTAAAATACAATCCCGAAGCACTTAACGATAAATCTTTGAGTGCTTACAAACTATATACAATATTATAATGTGACCTCTTGTAATGATTGTAAAAAGGATATTTGAAATGATATTTTCCAAAAAGTTTGATTTTTTTATTTTGATAGTATTAATGATTACGGGAGTTATAATTGTAAATATTATAGGAAAAGAGACAAGCTGGGATTTTGCTGCATATCATTACTATTCTGTATACGCTCTGTTACATAATAGAATGGGATTTGATATTATGCCATCAGGAATTCAATCTTATCTTAATCCTGCTTTGGATATTCCATTTTATTTTTTGGTTAAATATTTTAATGACTATCCGAGAATTGTAATGAGTATTCAAAGTCTTTATTGGGCTTTTACTTCATTTTTAGTGTATTTGATTGCGAAAAAAATATTTATTGCAGAACATAAAATCTTTTTTGCAGTTTTTTCAACAATTATCGGAGCAACTGCTTTTACTCCGATACTGGAAAATGGAACAACTTGGAATGACTTGCCTATTTGTATTATGTTTTTTATTGTGCTTCTTATCTTTGCTAATTATCTTTTTACGGAAGACTCGCTAAAGAGAACGATATGGTTAACGGCTGCGGGATTTATATTAGGAATGGCGGTTGGATTAAAATCTTCTGCTGTATTATTTTTGATAGGAATAATAATGAGTTTGATATTTTTAAGTCCAACTTTTACGGGGGGGGGTACATCAAATCATAACAAAAATAAGTTTGAATTTTTCAAGTTTAACTTATTAAAAACTTTTAAGGTTATTATATTATTTACAATTGCTGTAATAGTAGGATATTTTATAACAAACGGATATTGGATGTATATATTGTATTCTAAATTTCAAAATCCGTTTTTTCCATATTACAATAATATATTTAAATCTGAATATGCACCTTTGTTAAACTTTATGGATACAAGACATTTGCCGCATAATATATTTGAACGTATATTTTATCCTTTCTTTTTTATGAAGTTTAATTATGTAATAGAATTTGACCACATAGATTATCGATATCCATTGCTATATATAAGTATTTTTATTATTTTAACAGGAAATATTTTTGCAGCTTTGAAAAAAAATTCTTTTTTTTCAAAGAAATTAAATGAATATGTTGATGTAAAATTTTTTAATTTTCTAACATTGGTACTGATTTTTTCGTATATACAATGGGTAAAATCTTCCGGGATACTGAGATACATTCTGCCCATAGAGTTTTTATGCGGGATTTATTTTGCAATTGTGTTAATTTACATAGCTATTTTGGCAAAAAATAATAGGATTGCTAAAATTATTGCAATAATAATGCTTGGTGTTTTTCTTACTACGACAAAGAATGAAGAATGGTGGAAAACACGAAATCTTTATGTTGAACCGAATGGTAAAAAATATAAATTTTTGGAAATACCAAACCTTCAATTACCCGATAATGCTGTTGTATTAGAACTTGGAGGATATCCAACACAAATATTTATACCGTTTCAAAATCCTAAAGCACAATTTATTTACATTTTTGGGGAATGCGATAATTATGAATTTGTTTATAATGAAAAAATGAGACAAGAAATACAAAATATTATAAAAGACAAAAATAAGGAAATATATTTACTCTATTCTGTTTTGGATGCGGCTCCGATAAATTGGGATAGAGTAAAGGAATTTGTTAATCCGGATATGTTTGATTGTAATAAAATACAAGATTTTTCATTAGAATATGTATTAAATTCAAATGTAACATTTTACTTTTGTAAGGCAAAAACTTAATCTATCGGTTTTTGGGGAATAATTTTGACCCATTTGCAGAAGATTACGGGAACTAAAGATATTATTAACAGGGCATACAAGATTCCTATTTTTTCTCCAAAAAAGCTTAATAATGGCAGTAAAACACCGATAACACCCCAGGAAAAACCTCCGACAACACCTGATATCGTACTCTTGTATTCCGGCAGTAACTTTTGCGACATAACAACATTTAACGGTTGTGTTAAAAAAATCATATAGCCTATGATTGAGTAAAATATTATCGCTATTTCAAAATGGTTATTATGAAGCATATAATAAGTTATTAAGGCAATCGGTAAAACACTTATAAAGGATAAATAAAAAGTATTTCTTGTCCCGATATGTTTTTCAATTTTTGGGGCGGTAATCATTCCTAACGTTGATGTTGCAAGGAATATACAACTGATAATCCCTATTTTGGAGGCATTAAAACCGATACTTTTCCAATAAAAAGGCATTATCATTGTGTAAGAAGATGCTATTAAAGATTTTACAAGAGATGCAACAACTAACGTGCCGACAATTTTATGTGAAAATATTTGTTTCAAACATATTAAAAGCGGCGGAGTTGATTTTTTTTGTTCTTCGGGTAAACTTGATAATTTAGGTACAAACAAAAACATTGATAATGCAGTTAAAATACCGATAACAGAAGTATAAACCAAAGCTTCGGAACCGAAACGGTCAAAAATATTTGTAGCTGTTAATGCTCCGACACCATAACCGACACTTCCCATACTTAAAAAACAGCCCATATCAAATTTTGCCTGTTCCGAATTACTGCAAAATCTTGGAACATAACTTGTTGATTGGGGATGAAAAAATCCTACACCAATTTCACCAAGTACAATAGCTATTGTTAATGCCGTAAAACTTTGTGCTAATCCCATTAACGGGATACATAGCGAGGCTATTATTATTCCCCAGAATATAAAAAATCTTTTTTTACATTTATCTGCCATATAACCGAATATCGGCTGTAAAAAATATGATGAAATATTCGCAATACCTATAATAAGCATTGCTGCGGACATTTGAATACCTATTTTCGCCGTAATAAAAGGCAGCATAGGAGCAATAAATCCCGGATAGCAGTCAATTATAAAATGTGAAAATATTAACCATTTTACAGCTTTATTATTAGGTTCTGTCATATTCTTTCCTTGTTATTAATGTTTTTGTTTTTATTGATTTTTAAATTGTCTTATTCCCGTTGTTATCATTATAAGTTCATATTTGTCTGCGGCGGCAATAACTTCCTTGTCTTTTGCAGAACCACCGGGCTGAATTATTGCGGAAATTCTTCCCTGTGCTGCATCAAATATTGCATCCGTAGTTGATAACGCTCCGTCTGTTGCCAAAATAGCATCTTTAGAACCTTCACAGGCTCTGTCCAGTGCAATATCAATTGCATTTATTCTGTTTGTTTCCCCTTGAGCTATTCCGACTGTCTTTAAATCTTTAACAATGACTGCTGCATTTGAACGGGCATGTTTTGCTATTTTCCAGGCAAAAACCATATCCTCTACGATTTCCGTTGTTGGCTTTTTCTTAGAAACAAGCTTAAAAGAATCTTTTTCTAATGCAGATTTATCCGTTTCTTGTGTCAAAATTCCAAACGGAGTAATTTTAATTTCTCTGTTGATGTAAGCCTTATAATCTTTTAACGGAGTTTTAATTTTGATTAATTTCATATTTTTTTCAGAAAGTGTTTCTATAACGCTTTCATCAAAATCAGGAGCTATAACGACTTCTAAAAACATTGAAGAAAGCTGTTTTGCCATATTCTTATCTAATTTTTTTGTAAAAGCGGCAACTCCTCCGAATGCACTGACAGGGTCACAATCGACAGCTTTTAAATAAGCTTCTTCAATAGTTGCACCAAGTGCAGCAGCACATGGCATTGAATGGCGGACAATCACAACAGCACTTACATCATAAAATTCCGAAGCTATCTCTGCAGCGGCATTTATATCTAACATATTATTGTATGTAAGCTGTTTATTGGCAATTATTTCATAATCTAAAATATTTCCGGAAAATATTTCCGCCTTTTGATGAGGATTTGCACCGTATTGTAAATCGAATAACTTAGTTTCTGCCAAAACATTATAGTTACTGTCTTTATCTAAAACTTTTGTTATTTGTGCATTAGTTTTACAAAGTTCAAATATAGCTTTTTGTGCATATTTTTTTGAAACATCTTCGGTTAAAGCATTGTTTTCAATCAATTCTATAACTTCATCATATTGAGATTTTGAAGAAACAGTTAATGTATTTTTATAATTTTTAACAGCTTTTTGCAAAACAGACAAACCTTCAGTATCAATGTTAGAAATAAGTTCGTCTTCATCAAATTCTTTATTTTCAAATTTGTTAAACGGATAAAAGTTGCAAACTACAATGTCAAAACTTGAATTATTCCAATCAAATTTCTCTGCATTTATTCCGTTGCCGATTAAATAATCGTAAGTATTAGCCGATGCCGTTATATCGTAATTGTATTTTTGTGATAATTTTTGTGCAAAATCTACAATACCGTCTTTGTCATATGTGTTAATAAGAACTCTCTTAACCATTTCATACCTCTTTTACCTTTCTATTCAGAATAGCACAAAAATCCTTAATGAGGTTAATTTATGGAAAAGTTTTTGTTTTGTAACGAAAGATTAAGGCAGATATATCTCAAAAAGTCAATTTTTTAAGAGCAAAATACTTTATAAAAGAGTAAGAGACGAGGATAACAAAAATGATTACAACATTATTAAACTTCATAAACAGAAAAAACAGAAAATTTTCGCCGCTTTATCTTATAAATATGTAATTCATGATTTTAAGATAAAGAATGGAGAAAAAAGTCAACTTGAGTTTGACAGAAAAATAGATTAGTTGGTTTAATATAAAAGCAAATAATTTAAAAAAGTTTTTTAAACTCTCTCTCTCTCTCTCTCTTAAACATGTTTAGCCCTCATAATGAGGGCTTTTTTTGTCTTCTGCAGACTATGTTTATAATGAACGAATTTAAAAGCAGATACTTAATTGATAAATTCGTAGGTTCAGTTAAAAGATAAATAACGTTTAAAGCTAATTTAAATATAAAAATAATAAGATAAAATAGCTTCTGATAAATAAAAACAATTTTATTAATTTTTAAGAATATATTTAATTTTTTTCTAAAATAAATGTAACCGGTCCGTCATTTATTAGTGCAACATCCATCATTGCACCGAATACGCCTGTTTTTACTTCAAGTCCGCTTTTTTTAGCCATAGAAACAAAATCATCATAGATGATTTTGGCATCTTTTGGTAGCATTGCCGTATCAAAACTCGGACGAGTACCTTTTCTGACATCTCCGGCAAGAGTGAATTGGGATACAATTAACAAGCTCCCTTTTATATCTTGAACTGAACGATTCATTTTACCGTTTTCATCTTCAAAAATTCTAAGTTTTAGAAGTTTTTGGCATAAATATTCGGAAAACTCTTTTGTATCATTTTTTTCAATACCCAAAAAAATTAATAAACCTTGATTTATTGAAGAATACAATTTTTCATTAATGGTAACGGAAGCTGATTTTACTCTTTGAATAACAATTTTCATAAAATTATTTTAACAAAAAATTTCTATTTTGAAAAATTTTTAGAGTTATAATGATTAAGAGGTGATATTATGAAAAAGATTAACTACAGAGATGAAATCATTCAGCCTGACATTATTAACGAATTACTTGATAAAACAATAGATAATTCAAAAATTGATGCAATTTTAAATAAGGCAATGAAATTAAAAGGACTTGATTTAGATGAGTCTGCCGCATTAATGAATGTAACTGATGAAACAGTTGCAGAAAAGATTTTTAAGGCTGCAAAAGAACTTAAAGAAATTATATACGGAAACAGAATTGTTCTTTTTGCACCTTTGTATGCGGCAAATGTTTGTACAAACAATTGTCTTTATTGTGGTTTTAGACGAGATAATAAAGATATAACAAGATGCGTACTAACTCCGGAAGAAGTTGCAGAAGAAGCAAAAGCTATTATGAATCTCGGTCATAAAAGAATTGTTCTATTAACAGGTGAAGACTATAAAGAAACCGGTTTGGATTATTTGGAAGAATGTATTCACAAAATTTATGAAGCAAAAGTTTTCAACGGGGAAATCCGAAGAATTAACGTAAATATTGCTCCGTTAAGCGTTGAGGGTTTTAAAAGACTTGATTCTTTTGGTATTGGTACATATCAGTTATTTCAAGAAACATACAATGAAGAAGTATATAAATATGTTCATCCTGCAGGTAAAAAATCTAATTACAGATGGCGATTAGAGGCTATGGACAGAGCTTTGGAAGCAGGTATGCACGATGTTGGAATCGGTCCTTTATTTGGACTTACGGATTATAGATTTGAAACATTGGCAACTCTAATGCATTCACACCATTTGGATGCAAAATTCGGTGTTGGACCTCATACAATATCTGTTCCTCGTATAGAACCTGCAAAAGGTGTTACTTTTAGTGAAAATCCTCCCGAAAAAATTAATGATTTTACGTTTAAAAAAATTGTAGCAGTTTTGAGATTATCCGTTCCTTATACAGGAATTATTTTGTCAACAAGAGAAACTCCAAAACTCCGAAAAGAACTTTGTGACCTTGGTGCATCTCAAATAAGTGCAGAATCCAGAGTAAACCCCGGTGGATATTCTGTTCATAAAGAATCTGATTCACAATTTACAATGAGTGACAACAGAACTCTTGATGAAGTTGTAAAAGCATTGATACAAGACGGATATACACCGAGTTTTTGTACTGCTTGCTATCGTAAAGGAAGAATTGGCAAGGACTTTATGGATTTGGCGAAACCCGGACTAATAAAACAATTCTGTCAGCCAAATGCTGTTTCTACGCTTGCTGAATATCTTTATGATTATGCTTCGGAAGAAACAAAAAATACAGGTCTTAATTTCATAGAGAAACAAATTGAAACTACGGAAAATAAAGCTATTAAATCTCAACTGACAGATATGATTGCAAGAATTGCCGCAGGTGAAAGAGACGTTTATAATTAACAAAAATTTTTAGTTTCAAAATCAAAAGAATCTGTTTTTATTATTCAGATTCTTTTTTATTTTTAAATACAATAAATTTATTAATAGAGAATCCGACAATAAGAAATATTGCCATAGAAATCAGCACTGCAAAATTATCGACTATTTTTTCGGGAACAATTGTTGTGTATTCAGAGATTAAAGCTAAAACAGAACGGAAAAGACCTTTCTGTGAATGAAAGCATAGAGAAGCAGCTTGAAATCCCAGCCAATAAGAGAAAATATAAGCAGGAAGCATAGTTGAGAAAAATTTTATAAATTGAATAAATGATTTATCTTTATTTTGAAAAGTATATTTTTTATTCAGAAAAAAAGAAACGACAGAACCCAAAAGATACGCCAAACTTGTTGCCGCAGCATAAGAAAGCATAAATAAATTTAAGCAAATAAAAGCTGTAGAGATACCAACAAAAGTATTTACTAAACCAACAAGACAATATGTTATAAATTCTTTTGATAAAATTTTTTTCATTTTTATACACCGTACATTAAATTTAAGTACTGATGTGCAACTCTTGGTGAGCGATAACCTTTTAACAGAGCAAATCTTTCCGCACCTTTATCAAGTTCTTCAACAGAAACATTTATGCCCTTGTCATCAGCAATTTGATGAACAATTTCAATAAACTTGTCTTTAGATGGCATTTGATATGTAATCATCAAACCGAATCTGTCAGATAAAGACATAAGCTCATCAATAGTATCTTCACGATGTAGCTCGTCGCCTTCTCTTGCAGAAAAAGTCTCTTTAACAATATGCTGTCTGTTGGAAGTTGCATAAATTACAATATTTTTTGGCTGTAAGCAAATGGAGCCTTCTAAAACAGCTTTAAGTGATCCCATAGAATCATCGTCTTCATTAAATGTTAAGTCATCAATAAAAATTAAAAATTTTAACGGATTATCTGCCAATTTTTGCATAACAGAACCGAGAAAGCATAGGTCTTTTTTTTCAAGCTGGATAAGTCTAAGACCATTTGAGGCAAATTCATTTGCAAGAGCTTTAACACAAGAAGATTTTCCCGTGCCTCTGTCGCCGTATAACAAAGCATTATTATAAGAATTATTTTCCATAAATGCGGTTAGATTATCCTGTGCCTTTTGTTTTTGAGCTTCGTATAATTTTAAATCCGTTAATCTTACTTTATCAGGATAAACAACAGGAATAATTTCTCCGTTTTGCCCCACACGGAAAAAATAATTTTTTGCAAATATACCAACTCCGTTTGTTGCATAAAACTCCATTAAATCTTCAAAAAAGTCTTTACTATAATCAAATTTATCTAATAACAAAGATGTACTTGAATATTTAGGTAAGTTATTTCTTAATAAAAGAAATTTATTGTTTTTTTCAATTATACTATTTATAATTGTTTCGGATTTGATATTAGCAAGCATTATCAATGTTTTAATATCATTTTTTGCTGATAAAAGAATTTCTGTATGAATTTTTTCTTTTTTAGCACATGATGAAGAAAAAATATTTTCATTGTATTGAATTAAATTATAAATATAATCCGGTAAACTACTTTTGTTTTTGTATAATTCGTTACACATTTTTGAATAACTCTTCAAAACGAATAAAGAAACAGTTTTGTCAAAATCTTTGAGCGACAATAACTCCAGAATTTTACACAAATTTTCTACAACTGTATCATTCTTTAACGAAGAAAAGACTGTTAGTGCTTGTGTCAAAAAATATAAAGTTTCAAGGTTTTGTTTCATCGGTGTCTTCCATTCAAACATATTATACTTTAAATCAAAAATTTTATGCAATTGTTATTTGAAGTTTAAAGTTTTACAAATTTGCAAGACTGCTGAATGCGGTTCAAACAAGACGAAAACATAATACTGAAAAATTTCTCCGAGATATCTTTCTGTTGTATGAGTGATAGCAATGTTTATTATCATAACTACAAAATTATGGATTATAAAAAGCTAACAAACACAGAATGCGTTTGTTAGCTTTGTTTTGAATGGTTTTTATTTTATTTATTTAATAATTTTTTTTGTGACATTTTTAGCTAAGTCAATCATTCCGTCACCGACACTTTGTGTTAATCCGCCTGTAAGTCCGTTTGCCAAACCGTTAAAGATACTATTGTTTTGTTTAACTCCTTTACCTTGTTGCTGACCAACTTGATTAGCATTTGGATTTTCATTTTGTTGTATTGGATTCATCAAAGTATTCATCATAGATAGTAATGGAGACTCTGTATTCATAGTATTGTTAAAACCGTTTTGTTGTTGTGCGGCAGGATTTTGTAAGGATGGCTGCTGCTGCATTTTGTTATCTTGTTGTACAGGATTTTGTCCCACAAGGTCATAGGCTTCTTGAACAAGGTTTCCTATATTTTCTTGTGAAGTCTGCATATTTTGCCAGGAATTATCCGCATCTTGGAAGAATTGTTGAGCATCACTAAAGAACTTTTGAGCATTTGATTTCGCTTGATTTTCACTATTGGTTTCGTTTGCAATTTTTGTATTACCTTGTGCTACTTTTGTTGAACCTGAAGTAACATCTTGTGTACCTTTTGTCATGTTTTGAGTACCCTTAGTTGTCTCTTGAGTTGCTTCGGTTGTTTTTTTAGTTGCGTTTGTAGTTTCTTTTACTGCACTTGTAGTCTCTTTTGCAGCTGTTGTAAAATGTTTTGCTGCAGATGCTGCTTTTTGTGCGGCTGATGCAGAATCAGCCGCAGCACCTGCAAATGATGTTGCTGCTTGAGAAAATAAACCCGGTGCCGCTACTGCACCAAAAAGAGATGCTAATGCTGCCGCTGCCGCACTCATAAATCCCGAGCCGGCTGCCGTTTTTGTTGCCGCTGAAGCTACTTTTGCTGTTGCTGTTGCAGAATCAGCTGTTCCCTGCGTTGTTTCCGTTGTTGCTTTTGTTGTATGTTGTGCTGCCTTTTGCATACTTTGTGCAGCTTCTTGCATTTTTGCCTGAGCCTGTTGTATCTGCTGCTGACCTTCTTGGATTTGTTTTTGTCCTTCTTGTATCTGCTGCTGTCCGTCT
>JBJEGL010000051.1:0-13614 GCA_051875035.1 Candidatus Gastranaerophilaceae bacterium
AAAGGTTTTGGTACTCAAGTTCTTAAAGAACTTATGGAAAAAGAAAAAATCGATTATGTAATTGCTGTTGGACCTATGCCTATGATGAAAGCAGTTGCGGATTTGACAAGAGGAACGGGAATTAAAACCGAAGCAAGTATGAATCCGATTATGGTTGACGGAACAGGCATGTGCGGAGCTTGCAGATTAACTGTTGGCGGAAAAGTTAAATTTGCTTGTGTTGATGGTCCTGATTTTGATGCTCATGAAATCGATTTTGATGAAGTAATCAACAGAACTAAAATTTACAAAGATGAAGAACGCAGACGCAGCGAAAACTGTAATTTGCTAAAACAGTAAGAAGAAGGTATGTATGTTAAATCAACCCGGACGTTATGCCGAAAAAAGAAAAGACAGACAAGGCGGAATCCCTGTTTGTCCGATGATGAGTATAGGTAAAGATAATGAAGTTCTTTGTATACAAGATGCTTGTGCTTGGTATATCAAGAATTTTAAAATGTGTTCATTCTATTTATTAGGACATGATGCCGCTTTAGATATCAAGATGAAACAGGCTACACAGCATAAATAACAAAACAATTTAATTTTTGAAATTTAACCGTATACGGCTATTTTATTTTGCCGTATGCGGTTAAAAGTTGTTTAACGTCATTTACAGGAATTGCAAATCCGATACCGATATTTGAATGATTGTTATCGGGATTGAAGATAGATTGGCTTATTCCGATAACTTCACCATTTGCATTAACAATAGGACCGCCGGAGTTTCCGGGATTGATAGCAGCATCTGTTTGAATTTTGTTTCTTTCATAGTCTATTCTTGAAATGATTCCGGTTGTTAAAGTTCCGCTAAATCCAAACGGATTACCCACTGCGAGAACTTTTTGCCCTACTTTTAATTCGGAAGAATCACCCAGTTTTATTACCGGAAGAGCTGATTTTGGTTGAATTTTTATTAACATCAAATCATTTTTGTTTTCAGGTTTATAGAGAATTGAACCTTTGTAAACCTCACCTTTAGCCGTAGTAACCTCTATGTTTGCATCTTTATCAACAACGTGTGCACTTGTTAAGATTTCACCGTTTTTACCGACGACAATTCCTGTTCCGGTTGAAATTTCTTCACCGTTAATTGCTTCGATAAAAACAATTGAAGGATTAATTTTTTCATATACAGTTACATTAATAGCTTCATCCTGAGAGTAATTTACGGCATAAGCACTACCGAAGCCGAACATAAAAGAAAGAAAAATACCAACAATTATTTTTTTCATAATAATCACCCGCCCTCTGTCTACATTTTAATTGTATAGTTTTGTAAAGTCCTATAAATCCGACGGGAAGAAAACAGGAATAACAGTTAAGCAAACTTTAAAATAAAAAGAAACAGGCTGACACAAACGCTAATTCGGGTTATAATTGAATAATGTCAAAAGATTTTAATCTTTAATATAGTAAAAATAAAAATGAAAGTTGGAGAAAAAATGAGTTATTGTATTATAAATTGTACGACTTCAAGTAAAGTTAATGCTATGGAAATTTCCGAATATCTCATTGAGAATAAATTAGCTGCTTGTGTAAATATTATTCCTAATATTATTTCCGTATACAAATGGGAAGGGAAAGTTGTTGAAGGGCAGGAATTTTTAATGGTAATAAAGACAAAGCAGAGTCTTTTCAAGAAGGTCGAAAAAGCGATTGTTGAGCGTCATGAATATGAACTTCCTGAAATTGTTGCAACACCTGTTATAAAAGGTAATAAAGAATATTTAAAATGGTTGAAATCAGAGACGGTATAACGAAGATTGAACTTGTAAAATATTTAGAGTCTTTGGGAATTGAAGTTCATTCAGATACCAAAGCACGGGGGCATGCGGGTTTTTGTACAAACAAAAGGATAGATATTTCAAAAAATTTGTGCGATGAAAGAGCTGTAGAGGTTTTGCTTCACGAATTTGCACATTACGTTCATTACAAACTTGAACCGGCACTTGTAAAGACTTCCGGAACATTAGAAAAATTATTTAATAAAAAAGATGTTAAGGAAATAGAAAATGAGCTTTTTCAAATAACACTGATAGTTTTTGATAATACTCCGATTAGAAAAATGACGGCAATGAAGGAATCTTTGACGATAAAAATCAAAGAAGAAAGAAACAGAATAAAAGAAATATATCCTAATTTTCAAGCTACAAAAAAATTTAAGGAGTTTGATAAATTTATCAGATATTCCAACGCAAAATATTTGTTAAAATATGACAGAGTTTTAATAAAGGGAGGTTGGTTTAAAAAAGATAATATTTTGAGTGTCAAAACTATAGAAACAGACTTTCCGCAAATGCCGAAAGCATTTACGGCTTATATAAAAATGAAGTCTTATGAAAGAAGGAGAAACCGTCTTAATGCAAGAATTACAAAAATTAACAGATATTTAAAGCAGCCTACAGAACTATTTGCAAGATTTTTTGAACTTTTTTGTACAGATAAAGAAGCTGTTAAAAATCTTGCCCCAGCTGCATATACGAGATTTTGCGAATTAAAAAGGCAGGGATACTATCCTTATATAAATGACCCGCTTTTTAATTAAATGGCAAAACAGCAAGTAAATTTGTCGTAAAAGAAGTTATTTTATCTATATTATCAGGAATTGAAAAATACCCCGCAAAAATTGTTAAAGTAATAAACAAAATTGTTATAACAGCAGCTTTTATATACATTTTATAAATGTAATCGGGAAATTCTTTTTGGACTTCATCAACAATTTTTTTTGATAAATCATTTTTAAGAAGATTTTTATTCTTTTCAATATTTTGTTTCAAAAAATCTTCAAATTGCATAAATTGTTCAAGTTCTTTTTTCGCTTTTTGAGATTTTGCAACATAACATTTAATTGCAAAAGTGTCAATTTTGTCTAATTCGTTGTCAATAAATGCACTGATATTATTTTGAAAAACTTTTTGTTCATAAGTATAATCAGCAGAATTTATATCATTAAAAGCATTTTTTATTTTGTCGGAAAGATTTTTTAAGGATAAATATTTTTCAAAACATTCCTGACAATTACACAAATGTTCTTCTATAAGAACAGCTTCCTCGGCTGTCACAGCATTTTCAGTATATTTTGGCAGAAGAGCCAAGGTATCTTTACAAGTTAAACTTTTCACGATATCTCCTTAATTATTATTAAAATATGGTTCAAGACACTCCCGCAATTTGTGTCTTGCTCTGTTAATTCTGGATTTTACAGTACCGATTTCCACTCCGGTAACTTTTGCAATTTCGTCATAGCTCAAACCGCCGATTTCTCTAAGAACAGTTACAAGCCTAAAATGTTCGGGAAGTTTTATTATCATATCTTTTACAATTTTACTGACTTCTTTATTCAAAGTTTTTTCATCAGGACAAGGGCAGGGGTCAGAGATTTGACAAATTTGTAAATTACCGTCATCTGAGTTTTCATCTGTTGAAATACACTCCGGAGTCTTTTGTTTTTTTCTGAGTTTGTCATAAAAAAGATTGGAAATAATTCTGTTGAGCCAGCTTCTAAAGGTTTGAGGATTTTTGAGTAATTTTAACCCTCTGCACATTCTAAACAATGCTTCTTGGGTTAAATCGGGTAAATCATCACAATCAGGACAAAGATAATAGAAAGTCATATAAATTTTATCCTGCTCTCGTTTTACAATTTCCTGCATAGCTTTGTAATCATTTTTTTGAGCAAGTTCAATAAGTTTTGTTAAATTAAAATTTTTATATCCGATAGAAGTAAACACTGCCGCTCTCCCCTATATAAAAAAGAATATGCCGGAAGAAAAAATAAAAACTTACCGCAGTATTTAGTATAAAAGGGGATATTTAAAATTTTTAAAATAAAAAAAGAAATGTGTTGACAGAGAATTATGCTTATCATATATTATAAACATAAATAAAAGTTCTAAGCCCCCATCGTCTAGTGGCCTAGGACACCTCCCTTTCACGGAGGCGGCAGCGATTCGAATTCGCTTGGGGGTACCATTTTAAAAATTATTGAAACTATTGAGTTTCAGACACATATTTTTTATATTGCTGTTATCTTAAAAATACTAAATGTTCACGATATGTTCACATTCATTTAGATTTTTTTCAAAAAGGATAGCAGCTTTGTTTTTCACTGAGTGCAATATTTCTGTATATATAAGCTGTCGTTGTAATTTTTGCATGACCAACTGATTGTTATATCAGTTTCATTGGAATTCCGGCACTTAATGACAAATCAACAAAAGTTCCTCTTAAAAAACTTGCTTACATTAAAGGATGAAATAAAATCTTATATTGTTAAAAAGGGTTATACTGTTTCAAGTTTGGCAGAGCTATTAACTCAAAAAGGTTATCCCACTTCTAAGCAAAATTTAAACAATAAAATAACAAATGAAACAATAAAACATAAAGAAATTTTAAAAATAGCTGAAGTTCTTGGCTATAAAATTGAATGGATTGAGAAATAGTTTGTAATTTGTAAGTCACGCATAGCCTGTTATACGGACTTTTAGTTTTGCGTCCATTTTTATCCTAACTTTTGAAACATATTAATCTTTGCACAATATCGCATGTTTCGGGGAAATATAAAATAACTGTTTTTTGTGCAATTTATAGACACGAAGTTATAAGATTTAATGAGTTGCAGCGATATTTAAATATTTTATCTCATAAGACTTTAAGCAACAGAATAAAAGAACTTGAAAAGATCGATTTAATTATTAAAAAGGATTATCAACAAATACCACCAAAAGTTGAATATTCGCTCTCCAAGAAAGGAAAATCTTTTATTCCGATTCTCTATGATATATGCGATTGGGGTTAGAAATTTCTAAAATAAGAATGGTTATTTTTAGAATTTATTTGAGTTAGTTGTAATAAAAATTTTGGAATTAGTGCATTAAAACAAATCCAAATTTTGTATTTCAAGTGTTGCCCTTTCGTATTTGAAGTATTTTTTTACAATAAGCAAGAAGTATTATTTATTCAAATTTTTCTTAAAGTTATGTGCTGCAACAATTTTTAGAAAAATAATCTGCATTATTTTCCTAAAAAGCCTAAATTCATTTAATATTTTCTGTTAAATCTCTTTTTCTCGTTTGTAATTTCCGAGCAATAGTGTAATTTTGTCATTAAAAACTGCGAAAAATACACCTAAACCCACCAAAAATAATGAATTTACTAAAACTAATTGTGTAATTTTTGAATTGTCCGTAGCTGCCACAAGGAACATAACTGCTGCACATATTACAGACAGTACACACCAAACAACAGCAAAAGCCATTGTACTTCTTTTCATGCGAAAACCTGCTTTCTTCTTATTTCATTTTTCTATAAAAAATAGATGCTCAATGCCGACTGCCACGTCATGTGTCAGATGAAAAAGAATTAATATTTGAAAGCATTACATTTAACATACTATTATTATAACATTTGATAAACTTCTTTCAACCCCCCTTTTTATATGAAAATTCCAAAAGCAATGGACATAATTATTTCACCACGCTATTTAAACAAAATATTAAAAACTTTTAATCATTTTTTATTTTTGTTAAAATGTTGTCATAGTATGTGAAGAGAATAAAATATGTTAAAACAAGAATGCTTAAAAATAATAGACAGCGGGCTTAAAAAAGCAATTAAAAACAATGAGTGCGGAGAATTAAATCAAATACCTGATTTCAGGGTAGAAATTCCCAAAAACAGAGATTTTGGCGATTTTGCCATTAATGTATCGGCTTTGTGCAGATATACAAAAAAATCACCGTTAGACACCGCAAAAATCATTGTTAAGAATATAGATGATGTTAATATTATCGGGGAAGATGAAGCGGAATTAAGCAGTTTTACAATAAAAATAATAGGCGGATTTATTAATTTTAAGGTAAAAAAAGATGCTCTTGTTAATGCAATGAATTTGGTTGTTAAAGAAATTTTATCCTCCAAAACGGAATATGGTAAAAATAATATCGGTAACGGAGAAAAGGTTATTATTGAATATGTAAGTGCTAATCCTACAGGACCTTTTCATATCGGACATGGAAGATGGGCTGCATTAGGCAGTGCTCTTGCAAATATAATGAAGTTTTCCGGATATGATGTTTTTCAGGAATTTTATGTAAACGATGCGGGAAACCAGATAAACAACCTTGGGCGTTCTCTTTACATAAGAGTATTGCAGCAAATGGGGATTAATGCAGAGTTCCCGTCAGAAGATACAAAAGCTAAATCTTATTATACGGGAGATTATCTTATTGATTGTGCAAAAAGTTTTATTAAAGACAATTATGAATTAGCAGAAAAAATAGCTTCCGAAAACAGAGAAGAAGCTGATGAACAAACGCATAAAATACTTTGTTTGTATGCAAAAAACAATATGCTTGGTAAACAAAAAGCACTTTTAGAGTCATTCGGAACGCATTTTGATAATTTCTATTTTGAAACTTCTTTACATGAAAGAGGAGATGTCCAAAAATGTCTTGATGAGCTCAAAGCTAAAGATATGCTTTATGAAAAAGAAGGAGCATTATGGTTCAGGTCATCTAAATACGGGGATGATGAAGACAGAGTTATTAAAAAAACGGATGGTGCATATACGTATTTAACAGCTGATATAGCGTATCATTATGATAAATTAAAACGTGGTTTTACAAAACTTATAAATATCTGGGGGGCAGATCATCACGGATATATTCCGAGAATGCGTGCAGCAATTGAATCATTGGGCTACAATCCTGATAAATTAATTGTATTACTCGGGCAGCTTGTTAATTTAACAAATAACGGTGAACAGGTCAGAATGGGTAAAAGAACTAAGATGATTACGTTAGACGATTTGGTTAATGAAGTTGGTGTCGATGCAACAAGATTTTGGATGATTATGAGAGATATTGATAATACCCTCGAATTTGACGTAGATTTGGCAAAGTCCAAAACAGATGAAAACCCCTTGTTTTATGTGCAATACGCCCATGCAAGAGCTTGTTCCGTCATAAGAAATACTGTTTCGGAAAGAGAAGATTCGGTTAACAAAACAACATTACCTGCACTGTTTTCACAAGATGAATTAAATAATTATTTTGAAAATATTACGGACAAAAATCTTAACACATTGTGGACAAATGAAAAAGAAGCAGAAGAAATAAAGAAACTTGTCGAAAAATTATTTGAGTACAAATCGGTTGTAATCCAGTCAGCAAAGAATTATATGCCTTATTTGATTACAAAATATTTAAAAGAATTAGCGGCAGTTTTTCATAAATTTTATTCTTCTACAAGAATACTGTCAGATGACAAAAACACCTCAAAAGCAAAGATAGCAATAGTTCAAGCAGTAATATATGTCTTAAAGTCGGGCTTGACGCTTATTGGAACACACGCACCCGAAAAAATGTAACTTTTTTGCCTGCGAGTTGATTGTCTGATACAATTTAATTTGAAAGAGAAAAAATATGACAATAAAAGATTGGTTTAATAAAAGAAAAGAATTACAAATAGCTCATCGTGAATTGGATGAAGCACAAATCGATGACAGTATCGGTAAGTTATGGATTAAATGCTATAACTGCGGTGCAAATTTACTCAAAAAAGATGTTGAAGAAAATATGGATGTTTGTCCGCAATGTCATTATCATTTTAGGATAAATTCCGAAAAGAGAATTCAACAGCTTTTTGATGAAGGCTCTTTTAAGGAAATGTTTTCCGAAATTTTGCCGACAGACCCTTTGGATTTTGTTGATACGGAAGCGTATTCAAAACGTTTAAAATCAGCAAAAGAAAAAACAAATTTAAACGAAGCGGTAAAATGCGGAACAGGAAAAATAGACGGAGTTCAAGTTTCGGCAGCAATAATGGATTTTGAGTATATGGGCGGTTCAATGGGAAGTGTTGTCGGAGAAAAAATTACACTTGCAATGGAATACGCATTAAAGAAAAAAATTCCTATGATTGTCGTAACAGCTTCCGGCGGTGCAAGAATGCAGGAAAGTGCGTTAAGTTTAATGCAAATGGCAAAAACAAGCTGTGCGGTTGCAAGGCTTAATGAAGCAGGAATATTGTATATGACAATATTAACAGAGCCTACATTCGGTGGTGTTACTGCAAGTTTTGCGACTTTAGGCGATGTAATTATTGCAGAACAAGGAGCAAGAATAGGTTTTGCCGGAAGAAGAGTAATTGAACAGACGATTAAACAAAATTTGCCGTCGGATTTCCAAACTGCGGAATATTTAATGAAATACGGACAAATTGATATTCTTTCCTCAAGACAGGATTTAAAAGCAACCGTTGCAAAAGTTCTAAAATTGCACATTCCTTACAAAGATTCGGAAAAAGATGTAAAAGGAACAAAAAGTAAAACGGCGAAGACAACAAAGCCAAAAAAGACTAAAACAGAGGTTTAATAACATGTTAATGCTAAAGTTTGAAAAGCCGTTATACGAGCTTAGAGCCAAAATAAAAGAACTTGAAGAATTAAGTAAAAAATCGGAAAAAGATATGTCAGTTGAAACAGCACATTTTGAGCAAGCCGCAAAAGAATTTGCGGATGAATTATATTCAAATTTAACACCATCACAAAAAATACAAATTGCAAGACACCCTGAGCGTCCTAATTTTCAGGATTTTGTTGACAGAATAGCTGAAAATTACATAGAATTTCACGGAGACAGAGAAGGAACCGATGATAGAGCAATTGTAGGCGGACCTGCTGAAATTGACGGTATTCCCGTTATGATAATAGGAACATTTAAAGGAAAATCAACAAAAGATAATCTTGTTCATAATTTCGGCATGCCGCAGCCACAAGGGTACCGAAAAGCTTTAAGACTGTTTAAGCATGCGGAAAGATTTAATATGCCGGTTGTTACGCTGATTGATACGCCGGGGGCATATCCCGGAATAAAAGCTGAAGAAACGGCTCAAGGCACGGCAATTGCGGTAAATCTTGCCGAACAGGCGAAATTGAGAGTTCCTATTATTGCTGTTATAACCGGTGAAGGTTGTTCCGGTGGTGCATTGGGACTTGCTGTTGCAAATAAAGTTTTAATGTTGGAACACGCTTATTACACGGTAATTTCTCCGGAAGGTTGTGCGTCAATACTTTGGAGAGATGCCTCTTTAGCCGATAAAGCGGCAGAAGCATTAAAAATTACCGCTAATGACCTTTTAAAATTTGATATTATAGATGATATCATTGAAGAACCTCAAGGCGGAGCACATTATGACCCTGATTTGACGGCAAAAAATCTCAAGGAAAAAGTTGTTCAAAACTTAAAAGAATTAATGAAGATGTCGTCTGATGAGTTAAGAAATGACAGATACGATAAATTCAGATCAAAAGGCGTTTTTGTAAAATGAAAACATATCGTGAGATTGCAATAAAAATTAATCCTGTTTGTGCGGACATTGTTTGCGATATCTGTCAGGAAAATTTTGAGTGTGAAGGTATTATCACGAGTGTTGAGGAATTTAAAAAAACTAAACTTGTTAGGTCTGAGTATAATGTTATAAAAGCTTATGTTACAGATGAAAATCTTGATTTTGACGAAGTACAAATGTTTTTTCATAATAAGAGAAATGAAATTGCCGAAAAGGAAATTTTTCAGGAAGACATTGGAACATGGGATATAACAATAACCGTTCAACCTAATGAAGACTGGTCAAAAAAGTGGAAGGAACACTGGAAACCTGCAAATATTACGGAAAAAATAGTAATTTGTCCGAGTTGGGAAAAATATGAACCTAAACCCCAAGAAAAGGTTATAGTACTTGATCCCGGAAATGCTTTTGGAACGGGCACTCACGCAACAACAAGACTATGTGCCTCTGCTATTGAAAAGTATGTAACAATTGGAGATAAGGTTGCTGATGTCGGATGCGGTTCCGGAATTTTAGGCATGTGTGCAATATTATCCGGAGCAAATATTGTTGATGCTGTTGATAATGACGAAACAGCTGTTGAAACAGCAATAGAAAACGCTAAAAAAAATAATTTAACAATTAATTTTCAAACTGCAACTATTGATGTGCTTGATAGTGAAAAGTATGATTTTGTTGCAGCAAATATTTTGCATAACGTGCTTCGAGATATTATGCATGACATAAAACGTATTTTGAAAATCGGCGGTAAAACGGTATTAAGCGGAATTTTAGATGAAAAAGCGGAAATAGTTTATGAAGCTTTGATAAAAAATAATTTAAAAATACTTGAAAAAATACAAGAAAAAGAATGGGTTGCATTTGTTGCGGAAAGGATAGATTAAATGGGCAAAACGGCAATAATTATTCCTGCAAGATATAATTCAAAAAGATTGAACGGTAAGCCGCTCATTAAAGTTTGTGATAAGCCGATTATTCAATGGGTTTGGGAACGAGCAAAATCTGTTCAAGGAGCTGATGCTGTAATTATTGCGACGGATAATCAAGAGATTTTTGATACAGCAAAGTCTTTTGGTGCAGATGTTGAAATGACTTCCGAAAATCACAAGTGCGGCAGCGACAGAATTGCGGAAGTTGCGGAAAGACACCCTGAATTTGATATCATTGTTAACCTTCAAGGTGATGAGCCGATGATTGACCCTCTTTGTGTTGCAGAAGTTATTAAGAATTTAAAAGAGGATAAAAATGCGGATATAACAACTCTTGCAACATTTGTAAGAGCGGAAGATGACAAAGAAGATCCGAATATGGTAAAAGTTGTTTTTGATTGTAATAATTATGCTTTATATTTTTCACGTTCAAAAATTCCGTATGAGAGAAATTATGATATAGCTGATTTTTATAAACATATAGGAATATATGGATACAGACGAGATTCTTTGTTTAAGATGATAAAACTTGAACAGCCAAAAATTGAGCAGGCAGAAAGTCTTGAACAATTAAGAGCTTTGTATAACGGAATGAAAATAAAAGTTTCTACAGTTATATATAATTCAGTCGGTATAGATACGATTGACGATTTAAATGAATTTAAAAAATTAGTAGAAAATAAGTAAATTACAGTCAACAATGTGCTGTTAATATCTGCAAAGAGTAATCTTTGTATCGTTATTGCCGTGTAGAGATGACAAATATTTTAATAAATTTTGACTGATACTTAAACGGAGTGTGTTATGGTAAATTTTGAAGCAGAAGAAACTGAAAATATTTTTAGAGAAGAATGTAAAAAAATTCTTGACGATTTTGAAAATCAGTTGAATGTTTTTGAAAAAACCTCGGATATTGATATAATTATTAAATTAATGAGGGATGCACATTCTATAAAAGGTTCTGCAGGTATTGTCGGTTTAAAACAGGTACAAACACTTGCACACAAGACAGAAGATTTACTTGCTGAATTAAAGGATAATCCTAATACAAAGAGTGTTTTTATTGAACTAAGAAAGTATATAAAGGAAATAGAGGTTTTAATATTCTCTGAAAATAACATTTCATGCAATATTGAAGAAGCATTAAACAAATTAATACAAAAAATTCCTCTCTTAAAAAATGATATTTCGGTTGCAAAAGATTTGTTTAATATTTCTTCTCTTACGGTTTCCAATACTCAATATGCAGATATTTTTGAAGGGTTAAATAATATTTTCAGAAGACTTTGTTCTGCAACAAGTATTAAGGATAAAAATTTAGTTAATGTTCTTACAGGTGCTGTAAAGACTTTAAAAAAATGTATATGTAACAGCGGCAGCAAACACAATAGCGACGAATTGATTTTTGTAAAACAACGGCTTGCTATTGTTGAACAAATGGTTGATACTTTGCATTTTGATGATAAAAAGGAGCTGAAAAACGATAGTACTCCGGCTCATGAGTCAAAACAAAAACCTGAAATACAAAATATTTTTACGAATATTTCTCAAAGCCCCATTAAAACATTAAGAATTGAAACGGATAAACTTGATAAATTATGTGAAAATATTGCAGATTTAGGGACTTTAAGTAAAAAATCCAATGAAGATTTTCAAAAAATTTCTGATATTATCTATACTTTTTCAGCAAAAATATTTGAATTTGAAAAAATAGCTGCGGAAATAAATACTGTTAGTAAAGAAAAATTTTTATCCGAAACTTTTTCTTTAAATAATCTTTGTACAAATATGTTTCAAACTTTGGAGGGAATGCAGAAACTTGCCAAAGATTTTGAAACAGTAAATAAAAATCATGTCAAAATAAAAGACGATTTTATAATCAGATATTCAGCTATAAGACAAGCGGTAAAAAATATCAGAAATCTGCCTATCGGTGTTATTTTACACATGCTGCCGAGAGTAGTTAGGGATATTGCCGATACGGAAAATAAAGAAGTGGAAATTAAAATTACCGGTGGTGAAACAAGTGTGGATAAAAAGATTCTTGAAGAAATAAAAATGCCGCTGATTCATTTACTCAGAAATGCTGTTGATCACGGCATTGAAGCTCCGGAAATACGTAAAACTATCGGTAAATCCCAAGCAGGACAAATTTCTGTTCATGCCAAAAATGTTGGAAATAAAATTATTATTTCCGTAAAAGACGATGGCTGCGGAATAGATTTTGATAAAATAAAAGCTAAAGCACTTCAAAAAAAATTGTTAGAACAAAAAGAAATAAATAACTTTGAAAAACCCGATTTTATAAATATCCTTTTTAAACCCGGATTTTCTACGGAAGATAAAGTAACTGAAATTTCAGGCAGAGGCTTCGGTTTGGATATTGTTTATTCCAAAATATCCGAACTTAAAGGGAATATTTTAATAAATACCGAAAATGGAAAAGGTACGGAAATTATTTTGGAAATTCCTTCTTCCGATTTTATTCCTGAACTTAAAAACGATATATTAAAATATCCCTACAAAATTATGGTTGTGGATGACTCTGCAACGGCAACAATGTATTTAAAAACTTTGTTGCAAAAAGCAGGTTTTGATATCAATACTTTTAAAAATGCAAAAGATGCTTATTCTGAATTGGAAAAAAATAAATATGATTTGCTGATTAGTGATGTCGAAATGCCGCACATAAACGGAGTTGAATTTGCAGGCATGGTTAGAAAAAATACTAAACTAAAAAATTTACCGATAATCATAATTTCCATGCTTCCAAAACAAAAACTTTCAGAACTTTTTAAAAGTTTTTTAGTCAATGATTTTATCAGTAAATCAGATTTCAATGAACAGAATTTTATAAAATCAGTCAAAACAATATTAGAAAAAAACGATGAATAACTAAATAATTAAAAAAGCCACCATTAATGGCGGCTAAATATTCTAAACACGTCTTTTGCGAGCTGCTTCAGACTTGCGTTTTCTTTTAATACTCGGTTTTTCGTATCTTTCACGTTTTTTGATTTCAGATAAGATACCTGCTTTTTGAACCTTTTTCTTAAATCTTCTTAAAGCTCCTTCGATACTTTCGTTTTCGCCTACTCTGATTTCCGGCATTGTTTTCACCACCTTCGAGGTTTATTTATAATTGCAGATACAATTTATCATGAAAAAATTAATTTTTCAATAGTAAATGTAAAGAGATTGGTAGTATGAGAATAATATAATAGGGCTGTGTTAGGTTTGAAGATTGAATTAGAGGTTAAATTTAAAGTTTGAGAAAAAATATCAAAAATAC
>JBJEGL010000052.1:0-3639 GCA_051875035.1 Candidatus Gastranaerophilaceae bacterium
GGCACCGACAAGTTCTCCTTCTTCAACGGAAATTTCTGTAACTTGTCCTGAAATAGGGGAAGTTATTATATTTTCATTCAAATAAGATTGAACTTCTTTTTTTGAGCCTTGAGCTTGTTTTACTTGAGCGGAAGCCATCAATTTATCTTCATATCTTGAGCCGTTTTGCGCCATTTCATAATTGCTTTTTGCAATTAAAAGGGCTTGTTTTGCATTATTGTATTGGGTATATGCTTCATCGGCTTTTTGATTTGAAATAACACCTTCTTTATTTAAATTTTTTAAACGGTTATAAGTTTTTTGAGCGAGTTCCAAATCTGACTGAGCTTTATGAAGGCTATTTAATGCGATTGCTTTTTGTTCTGCTCTTGTGCCGTTTAAAACCTCTAATTCTTTTGATTTTGCGAGTTCAACAGCGGCTGCTGCTTGTGTAGTTTTTGCCTCGATATCCGGAGTATCAAGAATAATGAGTTGTTGACCTTTTATTACCATATCACCTTCTTTAACATTAATCTTTTTTACTCTTCCTGTTATTTTTGAAGATAAGTCAACAGTTTTTGTATCAACTTCACCTTGTATAATCATTTGTGCGTTGTTTTTTATAATAAAAATTGTTAGTACAGTTAATAAAACGATTCCACCAATAATTAATATGCGCTTTTTCATATTATAATTTCTCCTCGGTTGAATTTTTTAAATATTCAAAAATCTTATCACTTTGCCCAATATTAGAGAGAATTTCTGCAAGTTTTACATCATAATTGTAAAGAGCATTGAGCCTTTGGATCTTAATTGCAGCAAGAGAAGTCTCAGCATCAACTACGCTCAATGATGTTCCGTAACCTTCTTTAAATGCCAGTCTTGCACATCTTAAAGATTCTTCTGCACTCTCAATAGATTTACTTGTGCTTTCGTATAATTCTTTGAATTTCAAAAGTTCATTATAATTTTTTACAACAAGACTTTCGATATCATTTTTGGCTGCAACGGTTAAATATTTCACTTCGTGTCTTTGGGCATCTGCCGCTTTTAAATCGTTATATCTTGAAAATCCGTTAAACAAAAGGAAATTAACTCCGGCTCCAACTCCAAATTTTGGTAATTGACTTGCAAGATTATCTTGTGCGGCAACATCATACGCAAACAATGAAACTGTAGGTGAATAATTTGCTGCATTTGCTCTGTAATTTGCCTGAGCAAGTTTCTTTTGAACCTCTGTTTGTTTAAAGTCGGGATTGTTTTTAATTGCTTCTGTTTTTAATTCTTCAAGTTTAGGCAGCTCGCCGTTAAACATAAAAAGGTAAGATTGTGGCTGAATTGAAACCCCATTTAAATCTATATCATCAGCCTTTATAAGGTTTTTTAAAGCTTCTTCAACAATTAAAACATCTTTTAGTGATGCTTCATAATCTTTTTTTGCTTGTTTATATGCAACTTCTGCATGGAGTCTTTCAGATTTTGCAATTAAACCTTCTTTTTCCATTTTTATTGCATCGTTTAAATGTTCCTCTGTTGTATCTTTTACCATTTTTCTAACTTGAGCGGTATCACAGGCAAAAGCCAGCCCATAATAATTTTGTACAAGTTTTGTGGTTAAATTATCAGCTAAAGATTTATATTTTAAGTTTGTGCCGGCAAGTTCTGCTCTTGCTGCGGAATTCATTGCAAGGATTTTTCCGCCGGTAAAAATATTCCAAACAGCATTAAAACCAAACACTGCAAAATTTTTATCCTGAATTGTCAAATTAGGAACAGCCACGCTTTCACCATTTAAATTAATAGAAGAGACTTCTGTCCTTATATCTTTATCAAAATGAAAAAAGGTTGCATTCATTCCAATTTTTGGCAAGAATTCACCCATTGCTGCATTTTTTTTATATTTTTTTACTCTAATTTCTTCCAATATTGCCTTAATCGAATTGTTGTTATTGAACATTAATTCATAAGCTGTTTGAAAATTAATATCATATTTTGCAATTGTTGCTTCATGTGCATATACAGTATTTATCGAAAAAGACAATGCTAACAAAAATAAGATAACCTTTTTCAAAATTATTACCTCAACACTATTTGTCATGTCAATAGATTGATATATCAATCTATTGACATTCTATCACACTCAGAATATAATTCAATAGGGTAGTAAAATGAAAGAAGTAAAAGCAAAACATTATATTGATACAACAATCCATTCTGTTGACATTGCCATAAGAACTCTAAAATATAAACTAAAACAGAAAATCGACAGTTTAAATATTGGAATAACGAGTGAACAGTTTGTTGTATTAGATACTATTGATTGCCATAATGGCATTTATCAGCAACAGTTATCGGATATTCTTATGAAGGACGGCTCAAACACAACGAGAATTATAAAAGTTTTGATAGAAAAAGGGCTAATAACAAAAGAAGTCGGACAAACTAATAACAGGCTTATTTATAAATTAAATATTACAGAACAAGGTAAACACTTAGTAACCGAAAATATGCCTAAAATAAAAAAATATATTACTGAATTATTTGAAAATATTACAGATGAAGAAATTGACATATTGCATTCACTAAGCAAAAAATTTCAAGGCGATTTATTGTCAAATTTGGAACAGTAATTCTATAGTTTATTGTATACACAATGTTTATTACTGTCTTTGCTCAAACTCACTTAATGTTGTGCCGTTTTCGAGTTTCCATTCAATTCTGCCGTTTGTGCTGCTTCCTGAAACAACATCAAATGCACCTGAGGGGGATTTAAAATAAATATCTTCGCTCGCAATATAAACATCACCATTTTGGTAAAAATAATCCTGTGTTGTATAACTCTAAAAATTCATTATCTGCTTGTTTTTGAGTATTGTATTTTTTCCGATGTTCAAGAGCAGCTTTAACGATATTCATTCTATGATTAGCTGTTTGTCTTGCTTTATCTGTTACAACAGGTGGTTGATAATTTAGAGGAACAAGTGCTGTTGATTTTGTTTCGTTCTCTCGAAGTTTTTGTTGCAATTCCGGTTCTAAAGATGAAAACAGGATTTCATAAGAAGTGCCACCGTTAACTTTAACCTCTCTTGAAATATATTTGCTTTCGGGTTTATTGATTTCCTTTCGAATTGAACGGGTGCTTTTCAGACCCTTAGCCTGTGCAATTTCCTTTATATTAATATATTCATTTTTCATGGTACGAACACATTACCTCTGAGGACAGAGAATTGGAACACCACTTCCGAGCATTGTGTCGGTTTCGTATCAATATTAGTAAAGGGGAACTTTTCTCAAATTTGGTGTTAATTTAAAAATTTCAAATTACTCAAATTACTCACTTGCCCAAAATAATCAGACCATTTGACCTAAGCGAAAAACCCTGAAAAATCAGGTCATTATTCAAAAAATAGGTTTGCTCGAAAAAATCACACCATCTGCTCCGACCAGTTTACTCACTTCATTACACTTATATTTTTCTGGGAATTCGTGTTACTTTTTCTGCTTTCTCATGTTAATTCACAGCTATAATTTGACTTGTAGTTTGAGAAAAAGTGACAGATGAAATGATAAATATAATTGTTGGGGTAGAAACCCCAACCTACAAGCTGAGTAGTTCCCATTCTTTCAACAATTGCGGAATATTTTGCTTCAGGTACAGTA
>JBJEGL010000053.1:0-13509 GCA_051875035.1 Candidatus Gastranaerophilaceae bacterium
CTTTTGACCAATCAATGTTAAGTTTTGTGATATATTTTTCTAATTCTTCTTGCTCGTTCCATTTTTTATCAAGCTACCTTTTAACTTGATATGATGATACTTTTGAGTACATTTCTCCTGTTTGAGTATAGCTAAATTTACTGTTATTTGATGCTAAACTTATTGCAATTGCTCTTAGTGCCTATTGTTTAATAATAGTGCATTGTACAACTTCTATTTTAAACTATGAGGCACTTTTTATATATACTTCAACCAAACTGCATGATTCCTGTTAATTAGAGGTTACGAGAAATTTGCGTTAAGATTCTCCTTAACTTGTGCTAATATTTCAGGTTGATTTTTTAATACATTATATATTTCATATTCCGCATTTCTGATTGCATAACAAATAGGAAATTTATCTTGATTTATTTTCCTGTATTTTATATTGTAGAATTAATTTAAATAACGTTTAATTTTGTTATAATGTTTATGTAGGATAATAGCATCTTCAAATTCATATTATTGTTTAAAGAACATTAAAATTATTTGTTTTGATTGCTTCAGACATTACAACAGGATTGTCTTAGCTTTTTTATTTTAAAGCAATACAATTAGGCGATATATCAAAAGTTGCTCCAATAGACAAATTAAGTCTTGTTTTTACTATAATATTAGGTATTCTATTTTTAAAAGAAACTCTGACTTTACCTGTTATTTTAGGCGTACTATTTATAATTAGCGGCGTGTTAATTCTTTTATATTTAGCTTAAATATAAATAATGCCGAAGAAGGGACTCGAACCCTTATGGATTTCTCCGCACGCACCTGAAACGTGTGCGTCTACCATTTCGCCACTTCGGCATATAATGATTATATTTACTGATTGTAAAATCTCAAGCCCTATATATAAATTTTCACATAGGAAAGAACATTATATTTTAATGTTCTATACTATTTTTAGGAACAAAAAATTTTGTCATATTTACTTTTTCAAGTTCAAGCAATTTAATTTTAGTTTTTATGCCTCCCGCATATCCGGTTAAACTTCCGTTTTTTCCAACTACTCTATGACAAGGGATTATTATTGGTATCGGATTATGACCGACAGCACCTCCAACAGCTTGTGCAGACATTTTTTCGATTCCTCTTTGCTTAGCAATCTTATTTGCAATATCTCTGTATGTTGTTACTTCACCATAAGGAATTTCACACAAAATTGTCCATACAGCTTGTCTAAATTCATTTCCTATAGGAGCTATAGGAATTTCTGATATTGGTGGTTTTTCGCCTGCAAAATACCTATCAAGCCAATTTTTTGTTAAATTAAAAATTTCTAAATTGTTATTCTCAATCATTTCTTCGCTGACAGTATCACCAAAATATTTTTGGTTTTCGAGCCATAGCCCGATAATATTATTTGCGTAACAAGCCAAAGTTATCTTACCAAGCGGTGAATCATAGTTTGTTTTACAGATCATTTTTTGCCTAAAATTAATTTCAAAATTGTTACAACTAATTTCATATAACTTATAATAACATAATTTATGCTATTATAATTTTATTATTAAAATTATTCAAAAGGATTTTTATGTCTGAATTATATTGTAAATATCTAAATAACTCTATTTGTTTTAATGAAGATAAAATTCTTTTTTGTACAATAGGTAATGATGGACAAAACAGAAAATTACCGACATTATTAGATAATTTTGACGGAGATGTTGAAAAATTTGAGAAAGCAATATCCAAAATAAAAGAATACAAAAGACTATTAAAAGAAAATGTATTTCCGGATTTTTGTGAGAAATGTCATCATTTAACGCAAATTGAAAATAATACTTTAGGAAATAATGAAGAATTTAAGTATGTACTTTTTTCTAACTGGTATAAATGTAACTCAAAATGTATTTATTGCCAAAAACCATTACGCAATGATATCGAAATAGATTCAGATAAAGAACCTTTATATAATATTATTCCACTTTTGAAGTTAATGATTGAAAGAAAAATGATTACATCAAATACAATCATTGATTTTGCAGGTGCAGGCGGTGAACCTACTCTTTATAAATATTTTGATGAAGCTATTGAACTGTTATTATCAACTCCGATAAAAAAACTTGTTGTTCACACCAATGCAATTAAATATAATTCAAATATAGAAAAAGCTATACGAAAAGGCATTATGGATATATCTGTATCAATAGATGCCGGCTCTAAAGAAATTCATGAAAAAATTAAACAAGTTGATACATACGAAAAAGTTTGGAAAAATATAAAAAAATATGCAAAAGCAAAATCAAACCTTTCTGATAATTTAATTATTTCAAAATATATTATTATTCCCGGTTATAATGATTCTAACGAAGAAATTAAGTTGTGGATTGACAAATCTAAAGAAGCCGGTGTTACAAAGTTGATTTTAAATGTAGATGACAGAATTTTCCAAGCTAAGTATAAGAATCAAGATACAATAGAAAAAATTGTTGAAATTTCTAATTTTTTTACAAAAATTGCAAAAGAAAATTGTTACAGATATGAATTATATTACGGAGTATATCTTGCCTATCTCTTTCTTGACCAGGTTGAACAAAAATTTATTGAATATATACCAAGCCAAAATAGTTTATAAAAATAAAAAGAGCAGTTATATAAACTGCTCTTTTTATTATGTTTGACAGTTATTCTTCATCATACTGACATATTGAATTTTCACCGGATAAAAATGTTTGCGTAAACTTATCGACATCCATTGGTCTGCCATATAAGAAACCTTGAACAATTTTACAGCCTGCATTTTTCAAAAACAGAACCTGATCCGGAGTTTCAACACCTTCGGCGACAGTTACCATATTTAACTTATCTGCTAAATCAATAACACACTTAACTACAGTCTGCCCTTTTTCATTTAAAACAGAATCTGTAATAAAACCTCTGTCTAATTTTAAAACATCAACCGGTAAATGTCTTAACATATTTAATGAAGAATAACCCGTACCGAAATCATCCATCGCAATAGAAAAACCTTTTGCTTTTAACTTATTAACGATATCAATAAACAACTTTTCGTTATTTAAACAAGCAGATTCCGTTAATTCAAGCTCAAGATATTTTGGCTCAATTTCAAATTTATTTACTAATTTTACCAATTCATCAATAAAAGCATCATTATTAAGGTGAAGTCTCGAAACATTGACTGAAATAGGGAAAAGCGTTTCGCCGGATTTTTTTCTTGCCGATAAGAACTCACAAGCTTGTGTCCAAATGCATTTATCAAGTTCCATAATAAATCCGTTTGTTTCAAATAACGGAATGAATTCAGCAGGAACGATAATACCTCTAATTGGATGAAACCATCGGACCAAAGCTTCAGCTCCGGTCAATTCCATCGTACTTAAGCTGAATTTTGGTTGTAAAAACATTTTAAATTGATTATTACTAAGTGCATTGTACATCTCATCTTCAATAGATTTGTCCTGCAATACTTTAGCCCTAATGCAATCATCATAATAATGATATTTCTCAGTAACTATATTTTTTGCATTTCTTTTGGCAATAGATGCCCTATCACACATTTGTTCAATAAAAATGCTTTTATCATTGACGATGAATATGCCGAATATTACCGAAAGTTTGGAAACTAAACGAATATTAAGTGATGTAGATAAATTTTGCATAACAGTTTCATTGTAATTGTTAACCTGTAAACAAATATTATTGATATAATCTATTATTTCTTTTTGCTCTTTATATTTATATAAAATAACAAAAGTTGCAGCAAAATCTCTTGCACATATAGAATTTTCCGGTAATTCAGATACTAATATATTATAAATATCTTTTAGAATTTTGTTAGCACATTTATAACCGTATAGTTCATTTATCACCTTAAATTTGGTTATATCCATAGAAAGTATTGCAAAATCATCATTTGGATAAGCATTTATCTTATCCCTTGCATCAATTAAAAATTTTGTTTTGTTAATACTTTGAGTTACCTCATCCATAAAAGCAACTTTAGAAATTTCAATTTCTTTTTGTTTATCAACATATCTTAAATATTTTAATAATGCTAATAATAAGAAAGCCAAAATAAGAACAATAAATAAAATAAAATACAAAATTCTTTTAATATTGTGCAATAGAACATCTTCCGGTACATCTGTCAATATCAAAGCATCATTTATGTTTATTGAAGCAAAAGCTGCAATATAAACTTTGCCGTCATTGGCATATTTAAAACGAAAGGTACCGCTTTTTTGGGTTTTAAAAGATTTTATAATTTGTTCTTTATCTGTACCTATAAATAGTAAATTTCTGTCAAAAAAGTTAGAATGAATATTCTTATCTATTCTTGATTTGATAATAAAGTCACCGTTAGAATTTACAACACGTGAATAACCTTGACCATCATACGTGTTATATAATAAGATTTTTCTGAATACATCTGAATCAGTAAAAATTGCAAGCACACCTGTTATTTTTTTATCTCTGTCATATACAGGTACAAAATATTTATTCAAATATCCGGAAGTAGCTTCAGAATCTTGTATCGTCTTAGCAAAGCAAGCTTGCCCTGATAAAGCGGTTTGGAAACATGATTCTTGAGTCCAATCAATATATGCAGGACTATCTTTTGTTACTTGATATCTGACATCATTACCGTTACTATATGCAAAACCTAATCTGTTATATTTTGGATCTAAAACATTTGTTTTTATAAAATTCAAAATTTCGTTTTTATCAAAAGAAGGAGCCGATAAAGATAAATTTGCCGACAAAACTGATAAACTGTTAATATCGTTGTTTATACGAATTTTAAAATTAGACGCAGTCTGCAAAACACTTTGTTGCAAAAAAACTTCAGCAGATTTAGACTCAATATTCACAATATGCTTTATAAATAAAGCAGCAAAAACAGCCAAAGCAACAGTAACACAAGTTACAATCAAGTACGATTTTCTAACAAGTGTTTCATTATTGTAACGGAAATTATACTTAGGCATACTTATACTCCTCTATATATAATTTTAATAGTTAGAAAAAATATTTGCAAAAAATATTATAGTATTTGTATCAAAAGCCGCAATATATATCAAATGCTATAATTTAAGAAACACTATATGTTGTACAAAATTTTTTCCTTATATTGAGTTTTAATTCTTTTGTTCTCAATTCTTCGTGAGTATATTTTTCACTTGCTTTGGAATAAAACTCATTTTCATTAGGATATTGCAAAATCTTCTTCATACCATAAGTTATTCCATCTATATTATCTAATATTTCAAGTATATCAGCGTATGATTTACGATTAATTTCTTTTGAATTGAAAATAAAATCGGAAACTTTTTCTGCATCATTTTCGCTAAAGCCTTTTTTAATCATAGCATTCTTCAGTTCTTCCTGATTATCATAAGTAAGATGTTCCCACGGAGCAAGACATAACCCTTCTTCTCCTGTTTTAAGCATTCCGCAATCAAGAGTTAAAGAACAAGCGTGCCCACCTGCACTTGACCACAATGGTGAACCCTGTAAACTTATAAGTCCGTTATCGGCAACGAGTCTTTTTAAATTATTAAATAAATTTTCCAAATCATTTACGTGTTCAAGCACATCAAGACCGTAAATGATATCAAAAGTACCCGTAATATTATTCAAATCATCAAATAATTGTCGAACACATTTGATATTTCTGCCGCCTTCGAGTTCCATACCTGAATCATAAAAATCCAGCGAAACAACTTCTTTAGCCTGAAAAGCTTCAATACACATAGATGCTTTTGCATTAACATACGGCGTGATATTTAAAATCCGCTTATCTTTAATCTTATATTTTGCATTAATATCAGATAAACTATCTTTAATATAATAAGGAATATCAAGTTCATCATATTGACTATATCCAGGAATATCAGAGGTTATTACAACCTTCCAGGTATTTAAATCATCTTCTGAATATTTCTTAGCGGCTTCATAATAATAATCATTTTTAGGATAATATTGATAAATTCTTCGTAAATATACATTTGAAAATTCCGAAAATTTATTTGCAATTTCAGAAGGAGAAAGTTTGACACTTGAATATTCACCAAGATAATCATTAACAATGCAATCAATCTCTTCTGTAGAAACAGAAACTTGTTTTAATGTCTCAGCAAGCTCATCTTTTGTATTTATAGAAAGATGCTGCCAAAATTGAAGAGGATTTGTTTCATCCAAAAATTTATGATTGTCCGTATAAATTTTATGACCACATGCAAAGGTGTAAGGCATAAAACCTGTTAAATAGAATACAGTATCATAATCGACAATACTTTTTAACTTGGCAAAAAATTTATCAACATTGATAATATCGGTCAGAACATCAAGACCAAAGACAATGTCACACCTTTCAGGAGTATAGTCAACTTCTTCAAAATGAGCAGTATAATGAGTAAAATTATCCGTATTATCATTATTATCTGCAAAAACGCAGGGCGAATAAGATATAACTTCTTTTGCTCCCAAAGCCAGAAACATTTTAGAAACAGATATGCTGTCGTACATTGAAAGATTTAAGATTCGTTTATTTCTAACACTATGCTTAGCGGCAAATGTTTTAACGAGCTCAAAAGTCCAATCCTCCATACCGTCAAAAATATTATCTTTTAAATCAGAAAGCAAAAGAGAAGCACCGTTTGTATATCTGATTTTCAACGATAATTTTTCTGTATTCAAATCTCGTTGAGAAAACTTTTCAGAAGCCTTTGCATAAAACTCATTAGGTTCAATTTTATTGTAAGTACGCCTAATAGAGTATGAGAAGTTTCCATTTTGGCAAGAATCATAATCGCAATTTTTCAAGCTCACTGTTTGAAACTCAGTAGAATTCGCATTATATCCCGTTGCAGCCTCAATAATTTCAGAAGGAGTGTGCCTGCTGATTTCAATCGGGTTATATATCCATTCTGTAATCTCTTTACAATCAACTTGAGGCAATCCTTTTAGCATAAGGGCTTTTATCATTTCATCTTTATTTTCAAAGCAAAGATGTTCCCATGGTTCAAAAGGATTTGAATCTTCATAAAATATGTATTTATTTTCAATCCACAAATGATGACCGTAATGAGTTGTCCACATCGGACTGCCCTGCAAATCAATATCACCATCAGGCTTTAAAATTCTTTTTAATTCGGAAAAGAACAAATCAAGATTATTAATATGTTCTAAAATTTCTAAACCTATGACTAAGTCAACAGACTTATCTGAAATTTCAGTATATTTTCCGTCAATTCCAGGCAGAAAAATGATATTTTCATAATTATCGGATTCAGATGTTAAATCAGGATTAACAAAATAAACCTTTGATGCACCAAAATGAATTACCGCTCTTGCATTCTCAACAAAAGGGTCATAAAACATAAAAAGTACGCTTTTCCCTTCAAATGAATATAAATCATTCATTTCTTTAAGAAATTCATATACATAATCTTGAATATTAAGTGTACATTCGTTCATCTGATATCCCTTTTAATTATTTAATATCAATTTTCCTAAAAAATCAAGAAACAAAGTTATTTTAAATATTAATCAAAGAATCTAAATTTGATAAGTGCTAATATAGCATGAATTCCGTCTTTCCAGGTTATTTTTTTACCTTCTTCAAAAGTTCTTCCGGAATATTTTATCGGAGCTTCTTTAATTTTAGCTTTCTTTTTCAATACTTTAGCGGTAATTTCAGGCTCAAAATCAAATCTGTCCGACTTGATATTAATCTCTTTTATAAATTCTGTTTTGAAAGCTTTATAACACGTTTCCATGTCAGTCAATTCAGCACCGAACAAAATATTTGTAATAAGAGTTAAAACTTTGTTCGCTAAAAAATTAACTTTTACAACAGTCTTACTTCCGGATAAATCCAAAAATCTTGAGCCATATGCAACATCAGCTTCCCCATTAAGAATAAGCTGCAATACCTGTTCATAATCGTTTGGATCATATTCCAAATCGGCATCCTGAATAACGGCAATATCACCTTCAACGGCTGCAAAACCTGTACGCAATGCCGCACCTTTACCTTGGTTAACATTATGATATAAAACTTTATATTTATTTTCAAAAGTTTTTAATATCTCTTTTGTCCCGTCAGTCGAGCAATCATCAATTAAAATTATTTCTTTTTCAAGACCCGCAAAAGTTGCATTTTCAACCATTTGAACAAGTTGTTCCAAAGTGTTTTGTTCATTATATACAGGAATTAAAATACTTACCTTTTTCATAAGAATCCTTTAGGTGTTACATTGTTATTTAAAGAGTTGTTGTGTTTGTCAAAAATATTGTATAATTAAAAAGTATAAAAGTTAAGGTCTGATTATATGACAATTTTAAAAGAGAACTTAGATGTTAAAGAGAGAATCAGGCTGGCAGACAGCTTGTTTTGTGAAGCAATAGACTTTTACGAAAAAGAGCAATATAAAAACTGTGCTGAAAAAATAAATACCGCACACAAAATATATCTTGAGACAAACATGTCAGAAAAGATTTCTATATGTTTAACTTTTATGGGTTTAACGAAATATCTGTGTGAACCTGAAACATATAAGAGCAGTTTACTTTTATTAGAAGATGCAAAATTTTTAGCACAGGATGCAAAAAGTGAAAATGCTTGGGGCATTAATAAATGGGCATTTGCACAAATTGCAATAAAAGAAGGAAATTATCAAGAAGCACTTTTATACTTAAAACGTGCTGCAGGTATAGTTACGGAGTATCCGTATATATTAATGAAAATATATGAATCTCTTGCTTATTTAAATTTAAAAATAAAGAACTTTGAAGCCTCTTATGAAGTAACTTCCAAAGTTATAGAGCTTGCTCAAAAATTAAATCAAGAAAGTGCAATTCGGAGAATTAACCAAATAAATAATGAATTAAACGATGCAAGCGAAATTGTTTTTAATGAAACAATAGCAAAAATTGAAAGACCAAAGGATGCAGAAATTCCAAGTGACCCGTTAATTGCAATGTTAAAAATAGCAAGAACAATTAGTGCAGAAATAGACTTGGATAAACTTTTAAAAATCATTGCGGAGCAAACAAAGTTTGCTCTAAAAGCAGACAGATGTACGGTATTTTTGATAGATAAGGAAAAAAACGAACTTTGGTCAAAAGTGGCACTTGGAATAGATAACCAAAAAGAAATCCGTTTTCCTATTGATAAAGGCTTAGCAGGTCATGTTGCCGTAACGGGAGAAACCGTTAATATAAAAAATGCATATCAGGATAACCGTTTTAATCCGGAAATTGATTTTCAAACAGGGTATAAAACATCGACCATTCTTTGTATGCCAATCAGAAATTTAAAATATGAAATTATTGGAGTTTTTCAAGTAATAAATAAGCACGGTGGCAATTTCACGGAATTAGACGAAGATTTGCTTATAACAATTGGCTCGAGTGCCGGTATTGCACTTGAAAATAATCGTTTATTTGAAATGCAGCAGAAAATGCTGCTTGAACAAAAAAAGTTATTTAACGGATTCATAGATACATTAGCTGCATCTATTGATGCAAGGGACAAAATAACAGCCGGTCATTCAATGAGAGTTACGAAATATTCAGGTTTATTGTGCCAAAAACTCGGATTAGACAAAGAGCAGACCGAAACAATTTGCAGAGCCGCAATGCTGCACGATATAGGTAAAATAGGAATCAGAGATTCTGTATTGCAAAAAAAAGGAAAATTAACGCAGGAAGAATATACACACATTCAAGAGCACGTAAAAATTACTCATGACATATTAAGTAAAATTGCAGATACATCCGAATCATTTAAAAATGTTGTTGAGATAGCTTCTTCACATCATGAAAAATATAACGGAAAAGGCTATTTCAGACAAATTGCAGGAGAAGATATTCCTATTGGCGGGCGAATTTTAGCAGTTGCAGATGTTTTTGACGCAATAACTTCTATAAGACACTACAGAGACAGAATGCCAATAGAAGAAGCTGTGAAAATCATTCAGGAAGGTGCAGACGAACATTTTGACAAAAAAATATCGGAACTGTTTTTGACCATAAACTGCGACAAAATTATAGATGTTATTTTATCTGAGGGTGATATTACGCTTGATGCTAATTCACGAAAAATCCTTGAAAGATACAATCTTTATGATATATCAAATATTTGCAGGAAACAATGTACAACCTTTGATGAACAATTATTTTTAGATACATTAAATGATTTTTATATGAATAGCAATCGAAAGGCAGAAAATTGTTAAAAAGGACAATATTAACATTTTCTGTAATATTCTCAATGTTTGTTTGTTGTGAAACAAGTGTTTTTGCTGCAAACAAGAGCGAAATAATAAAAGAGCAGGCACAACTCTCAAAACAGCTAAAAGATGTTGATTTAGATACATTAATACATTTTTCCGAGTTTGATTTTTATTACGACAATAAACTGTATTACAATCCGGAAATGAGTAAATTAATTGAAGATTTAACAGTTGCAGAAAAACATTTTGAAAAATCAAACGTAGCGGTTTCATATCACGAATACAAATCTATCTTAAAAACAATGAAACCGAATGATTTTTATTATATGCTTTTGGCATATAAATTGTCACAAATAGGATTTTTTTCACTTTCTCATGAAGCCATGTCAAAAGTAGAAGACCGAGAAATTTGGCAGTCTCATACAACAGCTATCAGAAATTATTGTTTTCCGAAAGTTTCATTAAAAATACCGGAAGAAGTTTTTTTGGCGGAGCTTTTAGCCGATATCGTATACAATAATATGTCGGACGAAAGTCTAAAAAAACTTGAAAACAGTGAAAAAATCCTGTTAAATTCTGACTATGCTTCATATATAAGAAGTAAGGCATATTTTTCGGAAAAAAAATATAAAAGAGCATTAAGTGAAATAAATACAGCACTTGAGCAAAACCCTAATAACGTCAATTATCTTGAATATAAGGCTCAAATATTGGGTGTTCTGAATAAAAATTCAGATGCAATAAAAACACTTAACTTAATAAATAAAGATGAAGTCATATTTGTTGAAACACATAAGAACATTGAAAAGATAAAGAGTTATACTCTTTCTTTATCGGCAAAAGGAGAAGAAGAAAAAAAGTATAATTTGGCATATTATTTTTATCTTAATAAGGACTATCAAAGGGCTATCAATGAGCTTAATACATTGATTTTAAAAGGAGATAAAGGCAAATCTCCCGAATTACTCGGATATATATATAAAATAAATGACAAATTTGATGATGCCGAAAAATTGTATGACAGGTATATTTTAAAAAACAGAAAAAACGCCTTTGCACACAAGGGCAAAGGGGATATTTTTGTAAGAGCTGGAAATTACAAACAGGCTCTTGATGAATATAAAGCTGCATATAAATACAATAAGAATGATATAGAAACGCTCGTAGCTTTGACCGTTACAACCTATAAAACAGGAGATAGAAAAAGTGCTTTAAAATATTTAAAAAAAGCACAAAGAATAAATCTAAATAATTTTAAGGTTTTGTACCTAAGTTCAAAACTTACGGAAGATATAGGAAAACAATATTTAAAATCATCACTAAAATACAACCCGTTTTATCCGGAAGGTTGGCTTGATTTGGCAGAATCAGCTTTAAATACGAACGATACGGATTCTGCAGAAGCATATATAAATATTGCAGCTTTTATCACAAAAAATTCTCCACGATATTTTTATTACAAAAGTATTTTGAATTTGCAAAAAGGAGAATTAACAACTGCTGAAAGCGATATTCAGCACGCAAAAAATTTAACCAATCAGAAGGAAAAAACGTTATATGAAGAAATATAATGTCTTAATAACCGAAGACCATACATTAATAAGGTTTGGATTGAAAACGGTACTTGAAAGTAAAGAATACATAAATACAATTTATGAAGCACAAGATGCATTACAGGCATTTGATATAATCAAACAGACACAAATAGATGCTGTAATAATGGATTTGGGTCTTACTGGAATAGACGGTCTGAGTGCCACAAAAAGAATAAAAAAGATGTCTCCACAGACATCAATAATGATTTTAACTTCTCATAAAACCGCTGATGAAGTAATTGAATCAATAAAAGCCGGTGCAATGGCATATTGTTCAAAAGAAATGGATTTGGAAAATCTGGCTCTTGTATTATATTCTGTTTTGAACGGAGCAATATGGTTTGACCCATCTGTTGCAAATTATATATTGAATATTATTAAGAATGGTAATAATAAATCCAATGCAACAAATAGTGTTGATTATAATTTAACAAAAAGAGAGTTACAAGTTTTGGCATACATAAAAGAAGGTTTAAACAATACAGATATCTCTAAAAAGCTGCATTTGATTATAAATACAATAAAATCTCATGTAAGCAGTATTATGCAAAAATTAGAAGTTGAAGACAGAACACAAGCGGCAATAAAAGCTATAAGTGATAATATTATATAAAAGACTTGAAAATAAAATAAAATCAGTTAAAATAACAGAAAAGAGATTCGGTGCTAAAAAGGAGAAATTAAGGCATGTATACAAAAGACCAACTCGCAGATATGATATTGCATGACTATGAAGCATTCAATTCATTGCGTTCAAAGTCAGATGAAGAAATAGATTTAACGGAAATGGATTTTTCCAATGCAACATTGGAAAATATTGACTTTACTAACTGTGATTTGTCAGGCAGTACATTTGCCGATACAACGTTGTCATTATTGAATTTTACGGAGGCAAATCTTGAATCGGTTGATTTTACAAGAAGCAATGTTGTGGAATGTGATTTTTCCGGAGCTTTACTCAACGGAACAAATTTCAGTTTTGCAGTATTAAATTATTGTAACTTTGCGGAAGCGGATATGGTCGGATGTATTTTAACGGAAGCAGATTTAACGGATTCTGATTTATCTGCCAGCGATAATTTAACGGCTTGCAGATTTGATGATACAACAATATGGCCGGATAATGACATGCTTCCTGAAGATTTTGACACAACATCTACAAGGGATTTATCGGCACTTGAAGATGATGAAGAACCTGTAAATCAAGATTATTAGATTAAAATTGTATAAATAAAATACCTAATTTTAAAGATAAACAGGCGTTATTAATTATTTATATAAAATTTTGTAACAATTAAAATTTGATTTTAAAAAGATTATGCTTAGGTAAATTTTTTGTTTCTGTAATAGGCTAATAAATGCTTCATATTTGTTGCTTACAAACATGAAGCATTTATTTTACATTAAATTGATTAATAAATATTTAGCCAAATACAAACAACGGGCTATTTATCGGTATACTCTCCGAACTTATTACAAATACATCAATTTCATATTTTTAGTTACTTTAATAATCTTTCTTTTCTTAATACAGTTGCTTTTCCTCTGTTGATAGATAAAGGTGCATATTATAATTATTATCAATCCTATATACATTTAAAATTAAATACATATATGTATTTAAGTATATTAATATAAATATATATAAATACAAAAGGGAATGTTGATTTAAC
>JBJEGL010000054.1:0-3633 GCA_051875035.1 Candidatus Gastranaerophilaceae bacterium
CCATCATATCAATTACAGGATAAGAAACTGTATTGTCTTCTTTTTCAAATTCTGCTGTTTTTTGAGGTTCGTTTTGTATTTTCGGAGCAAATGATATTCCTGAGGTTTCCGCTATTTTGTTTATTCTGTCTTTATTAGTACCGCTATTGGCTTTTCCGTATAAATGTTTTTCAATTCGTACAAGACGATTTTGGATATTTTCATCTTTGTACTCAACTCCGAATAAGTCCTTTTCTATCAAGGAAATATCGGTAATTTCGCTTGCAAAAACAGGGCAGCTTAATATTGCAAGTGTAAAACACAAAACAAATATTTTATTCATAATTTAGCTCGCATTTACTCTACACAGAATAAATATAACCGAGGTTAAAAATGCTGCCAATCAGCCAAATGAAAGCAAAAAACAAAGATATTAAAGGCAGAAAAACAAACATATAGGATGATGTTTTTTCCAAATTGTACGTCTTTGCAAGCGAATGAGCATAAATAATTATTACCCAAAAGAATAACAAAATTTCAAATTTAGTTCCCCAAAAATAGCCGATATCCGAAAATTTCTTCATCAATTCAAACGGTGCCATTAACAAATAAGGAAGCAATGAATATCCCGATAATACCAATAACTTTTTTAACTTTTTACTCTTATCAAATATTAAAGCAACAAAACTAAAAAACACTCCTGTAATAAACCATACAAAAAGAACTCCAAATACAGACATAATCATTTCAGCCAAGAAAAAGAACTCTGAACTGAAACCGGAGGTGTGTTTTGCCATAAATAAAAATAATGATGAAACAGTTAACGTAATAATAGATTTTCTCAATGACAAATCATCTTCTATTCCGTCAAAATTAAATTCAAACATTATTTTATATAAATTTTCGGTATATTTTTTCATTTTATTACTCCCACAAATAAAGTGGTGTTCTTGCAAATTTAACACTTTGAGGTATAAAAGAATCAAAAGAAGAAGAAGTCTGATTAAGTCCGAGAGCATTCAAAAAAGAATTAGTTTTTCCGTATTTTTCATAGTTTAAGCCTTCTGTTGGAATTTGTTTTTCCTGAAGCATTATTTTCATCATTCTTTGAGCTTCTCTCATTCCGCCGTTTGAGTCAACAAAGCCGTATTTTAATGCCTGACGACCTGTAAAAACTCTGCCATCTGCATATTTATTCAAATTTTCAATACTTAACTTAACCATTGCTGCTTTTGATGTATCGTTTCTTTTTACTCTGCCTTCAATAATTGCATCTTTAAATTGTAAAAAAGAATCATCTACCATTTCTTGCAAAAGTTCTCTTTCTTCACCTGTCATAGCTCGTGTATAAGAACCTATATCTTTATATTTCCCGCTTTTAATTACATTTTCTTTAATACCGAGTTTGTTTGATAATAATTCGTGTGCATCCATTGTAGACATAATGACACCAATACTTCCTGTCATAGAACCGGGTAATGAAACTATTCTGTCTGATGCACTTGCAACATAGTATCCTCCGCTTGCCGCTACATCATCAATAACTGAAATAACAGGTTTAACCTTCCTTGCATTATAAACAGCACTATACAATCTCTGGGACATTCCGACTGTTCCGCCCGGAGAATTTATTCTCAGAATAATTCCTTTAACATTTTTATCGGATTCCGCACTGTTTAAAGCACTTAATGCCGCAAGTGACGAATTTTCTTCAACAAATAAATTCCTTTCCGGAGTAGAATTTATTACCCCGTTTAACTCAATTACAGCAATTTTATTAAAACCGGAATTAATAATATTATTGATATTTTGATTTGATTTTTTATCTTCTGTGTTTATTTTTGTTATCGTATTTTTAATTGGCGTAATACAACCTAATATCAGCGAAAACACACATAGTGTTAAAACTAATAAAAACAAAATACTTTTATCTTTCATACTAGCCTTTCATTGATTTACAAATTGAATCAAGTTCCGTAAGCATTGCTTTTTGATACTGTTCGCACAAATCCTTATTCTTACCCTCAAATCTAAGCGTAAAAACAGGTTCAGTATTACTTTGTCTTATCATCGCAAATCCGCCGTCAAAAACAATTCTCAAACCGTCCAATTTTATAATATCTTTTATTTTATCACCAAAAAAGTCAGAATTTGCGTCAATTGCTTCCGCAACTTTTGCCAAAACGGGCTTTTTAAATTCATCTTCACAGGGAAATCTGACTTCTGAAGAAGTATAAACAGCATTAAACGGAACTAATAAATCAGAAAGTTTAAATTTAGGATTCGATTTTTTCAATTTTGCAATCAGTGTTGCAATTCTTGATGCGGCATATACGGCATCATCAAAGCCAAACCAGTTATCTTTAAAAAACATATGACCAGACATTTCTCCGGCTGCAATTGCATTTGTTTCTTTCATTTTGGCTTTAATATAACCATGACCTGTTTTACACATAACTGCCTCTGCACCGAGGGCAGTTAATCCATCAAATAAAGCTTGTGAGCATTTTACTTCCGATACAATTACAGGTTTTTTATCTTCTTTTGCATAATTTTTTATTATTTCTGTTGAATAAATATATAAAAGTTTATCCCCCGTCAAATAATTGCCTTCACTGTCAATAACACCTATTCTGTCTGCATCTCCGTCAAATGCTATTCCGACATCCGCACCTGTTTCTACAACAGTTTTCTTTAATGTGTCAAGGGTACTTTCTACACTTGGGTTCGGATGGTGGTTAGGAAAATGTCCATCCGGTTCCGTAAATAATTCAATAACATCATATCCGCATTTTTTCAACATTTGCGGGGCAACAACTCCTGCCGCCGCATTTGCACAATCAGTTACAATTTTTACATTTTTACATTCGGTTCCGAACATTTCAATTTGATATGCGGTATATTGTTCAACCATATCAAATTCATTATATTTTCCTCTTGGGGCATTAATCTTTAGTTCACCTGTAATTACCTGTCTTGTAATTTCTTTAACTTCTTTTATTTGTTCTTCGTGAAGTGATGATTTTTTACAAGTCATTTTTAAACCGTTATATTCAGGAGGATTATGGCTTGCTGTAATTATTAATGCTCCATCCGGAGTCCCGTAAGGTGTTTCAATAAATTCCGAATAATATCCGAACGGAGTCGGTCCCATTCCTAAATTAATAACATTCCCACCTGCATCAAGTACACCATTTACAACAACTTCTGCAAGCGGTACGGAGTGCAGTCTTGCATCCCTTACAACAGATAGTGTTACATCTTTTTTGTTATATCTTTGTTGAACATAGTATACATATGCTTTTCCGACATTATAAAATAAATCTTCTGTAACCGTTTTTCCGTATATTCCTCGAATATCATTTTTCCCGAATGCATCAAGTGTAATCATGTAAACTCCTTGTTTATGTTTTATAAATTAATATAATTATTATATTGGTAATTATAATTTATAGCAAAGTTATTTAAGAATGTTTAACAAGTCTAAATATCCTGATAATCTCACGGCATTTTGTTTTCTATTTCCATGCCTGATTGGAACGCTGATATTTATTATTATCCCTGTGTTTGCTTCTTTCGGATTAAGTTTTTTTGAGTGGAATTTGCTAACTTCACCAAAGTATGTAGGAATAGCGAATTATATTGAATTGTTTA
>JBJEGL010000055.1:0-3626 GCA_051875035.1 Candidatus Gastranaerophilaceae bacterium
ATCGGTTCAGACATAATAGAATATCAAGGATTTTTCAAAGGACTGCTATTAACGGCAATAATAAGTTTGAATTTGGCTTATTTAAACTTATTGCCAATTCCCGCTCTTGACGGTGGACATTTAATGTTTCTTATAATTGAAAAAATTATTGGTAAACCTTTGGATGAAAAGTTTACGGAAATTATTGCGAATATTTTCTTTTATCTGTTGATTTTCTTTATGCTATACATTATTTACAATGATATAGTCGCACTTGTAACAAATAAGATTTAGGTGAAATATGAAACAAAAAGCAGGTTTTGCAGCAATAATAGGTCGTCCGAATGTCGGTAAAAGTACACTTTTAAATGCAATAATCGGTCAAAAAATTGTTATAGCAACCGATAAACCTCAAACAACAAGACGAAGAATAAAAGGTATTTATACTTCCGAAAAAGGTCAAATTGTCTTTATTGATACCCCCGGAATATATAAACCCTGGGATAAATTTGGTGAAGTTTTATTTGACGAGGCAAAGTTATCCGTTCCTGATGCTGATGTTATTCTGTTCGTTGTAGATATTTCGGAACCGGCAGGCAAAGGCGACAGGTGGATTACCGAAAATATTTTAAAAACAGATATCCCTGTTATAATAGTCTGCAACAAATCAGAGTTGATAAAAAATCAACAAAAAAAAGAAGAAAATATAAATTCTTATAAAGTTCTTTTTGAAAAAAACTACCCAATCGTAAAGGTTTCGGCAAAAACTACAAGAAATATTGATACACTTATTGATAATATTTTCAGAAAACTTCCGGAAGGTATTCCCGTATACGACGAAGATGATTTAACCGACGAAACGATGAGAAAAATTGCTGCGGAAACTGTTCGAGAAAAAATATTGCTTCAAACAAGAGATGAAATACCTCATAGTGTTGCTGTATTAATAGACCAATACAAGGAAGAAGAAAATATTGATAAAATATATGCAACTATTGTTGTTGAACATAACAGTCAAAAAATTATCTTAATCGGTAAAAACGGGCAAATGATAAAGAAAATCGGAACTGATGCAAGACTTGAACTCGAAAAACTTGCTGAAAAGAAAATTTACCTTGATTTGAACGTAAAAGTAATGAAAAATTGGCGAAAAAATAATAAAAATCTTGAAACTATGTTGTAAAATAAAGACTCTGTTACTATAAAACAGAGTCTTTATTAAATATTTAATTATTGTTTTCAAAAGCTTTTTTAATCGAATCCTTAAACGGAGGACGTAAAATGCCTATTTCTGTTATTATACCAGCAATAAGTTCATTTGGAGTTACATCAAATCCGGGATTTATAACATGAACTTTTTCCGCACAAATCCAATCACCGTTTATATGAGTAACTTCTTCGTGATTGCGTTCTTCTATCGGAATTTCTCTTCCTGAAGCAATGGATGTATCAATTGTAGAAAGCGGAGCGGCAATATAAAACGGTACATTGTGATATTTTGCGGCAATTGCAACTGTATAAGTACCTATTTTATTTGCGGCATCACCATTTGCAGCAATCCTGTCCGCACCTGTGATTACAACGTCAATCATCTTCTTATTCATAAAATAGGAGCACATTCCGTCCGTAATTAAAGTCGTATCAATACCGTCTTCCGTAAGTTCCCAGGTTGTAAGCCTTGCACCTTGCTGACGAGGACGTGTTTCATCCGCAAAAACTTTTATTGTGGAATCTTTTGCGTAAGCTGAACGAATAACCCCCAAGGCAGTTCCGTATCCGACTGTTGCAAGTGCTCCGGCATTGCAATGAGTCAAAACCGTTCCGCCTTTTGGTATAACTTCCGCCCCGTAATCACCCATTCTTTTGTTAATTTCAATATCTTCATTCTCCATTTTAATTGCATTTTGAATGAGTTTTTCAGTTATTTCATCAATGGTACAATCTTCTTGTAATAACTCAAGTTGTTTGTCTACCGCCCACATTAAATTAACTGCCGTTGGTCTTGAGCTTTTTAAGTATTCACCTTTTTCTTTTATAATTTTGTCAAAATCAACTCTATTATGTATCGTTTTTGCCGTATCTAATGCCGCAAGAGCAACTCCGTGTGCACCTGCAATCCCGATAGCCGGTGCTCCTCTTACTATCATCGTTTTTATTGCATCATACATTTCTTCACAAGTTTTTATATCAACAAGCTTAAATTCTTTAGGCAATAAAGTCTGATCAATCATTCTTGATACGTTTTTTACCCATTCGATTGTTTTAATTTTTGATTTAAAAGCCATTATTTTTTCCTTTTTTTTATATTTAATGTAAACTTCTCTTCCTTTTTTTCAGTATTTGAATTGAAAAAATAGATTGATGCAAGTCCCGAAAATGCATTCATCATTGCCGACAATATTCCAATAAACACGATTAGTGTTATACAAAGCATAGCACCACTTTTCATAATCATTCCTATACCTGTATAATACGATTTTTGAAAAATCAAGGAAAGTACGAAAGAAGTTGGAAGGAATATTATAACAAACCCCATAAAAGCGGAAAAACCTGCAATAGCACCGTATACTAAGCCTGTTTGTTCATTTGGACAAAACAAATAACCTATTTTTTTCATAAAAGTCATTATAATAAATGATGAACAAAAAATTATCATTAAGAAAATAATAACGCCAAATATCGGTATCAATGCCGTAAGACCGGCTACTGCACCGAATATAAAAGAAAAAACAAGTAGTTGTTTTATATCTTCATTCATCACTATACCTCACCGCTTCTGATATGACATACTGCCATTGCTATTGCATCAGCAGTATCATCAAGTTTCGGAAAGACATCATATTTTATCATTTTTTTTACCATTTCTGCAACATCAATTTTGGCAGATTTACCATAACCAGTTATTGCAAGTTTGATTTGCAGCGGAGTATATTCATATATCTTAATTCCTGCTTTGGCAAGACATGTTAATATTACACCTCTACCTTGTGCAACAGGAATGATTGTTTTTTGATTTTTAAAGAAAAAAAGCTTTTCAACACTTGCAACATCCGGCTTATACTTATTTATAATGAAAGTTAAGTCATTGTCAATTTCACATAGCCTGTCAGAATCACTCTTTTCTTTCGCTGTCTGAATCGAACCTGATGCAACCAAAGTGCATTCCCCGTCTTCAAAATCTATTATTCCGTAACCAACAATTGCAGTTCCCGGGTCTATTCCTATAATTCTCATAACTAAATGATAATATCGGATTTAAAAATTTTCAATTTTGATAACAAACGTAACTTTATATCTAAAAATAAAAAAAGCGAGTCGAAATAGGATTTAAGACTCGCAATAGCTTTACACCAGCCGAAACATTAATAACAAATATATCTTACTATGATTTAACTCTTTCGTCAAGCCATAATAACAAGATTTTTTATGCTTCTTCAAAAGCACTTTTATCTGCCATGCAAACAGGACAAACAAAATCATCCGGTAAATCTTCAAAAGCCGTACCGGGAGCAATACCACCATCGGGATAACCTTGTTCAGGGTCATATTCCCAGGTGCATAAAGTACAAACATATTTTTTCATGATTTTTCCCTTTCTTTATTATCTTTTAAATTTATAGTACAATGGTCTTGGAAATATAAATCAG
>JBJEGL010000056.1:0-13329 GCA_051875035.1 Candidatus Gastranaerophilaceae bacterium
AAATATTTTTTCATAAGCGGAACAATTACATATCCGCCGCCAAGAAGCTGTATGCCGAGCTTCAAAAATTCTATATATATTTCAAATAAGGTGACTTTCATAAAACAATTATATCACAATGGATTATTAGTGATTTTTCATTGCTCGTTGAATATCTCTGTTTTGGCTTTTCTTAGTCAAATCTTCTCTTTTATCGTAAAGTTTTTTCCCTTTTGCAAGAGCAATTTCTAATTTTGCAAAACCGTTTTCTGCAATAAAAAGCTCGACAGGGATAATAGTATAGCCCTCTTTTTTAATTTTACCGCTCATTTTAAGAATTTCTTTTTTATTCAAAAGAAGTTTTCTTTTTCTCTCCGGTTCTTTATTGTATCTGTTTCCCTGCTCGTACGGGCTGATATGGCAGGAATATAGCCATAATTCGCCATCTTCAATTTTGGCAAAACTGTCTTTTAAGTTAACTGCTCCTTTGCGGATAGATTTTATTTCCGTACCAAAAAGCACGATACCCGCCGTGAATTTATCAAACATGTGAAAATCGTGAAAAGCTTTTCTATTAACTGTAATGGATTTTTTTACCATAAACGGATTATAACAATAAAAAATATTTTTGAACAGATACTTTTTGTATAGATAAACACCTTAGTATTAAAAGATTAAAAATTCTATATTTCATTTGTATGTCACAAACCATAAATTTCTAACTTAGAACATATTATAAAAAATCAGAATATGCATCAATTCATTTATTCTTAGACTTTTGTGTTGGACTTAAAAACAACCCGCAAACTGATTGCTAATTCAAGCAAATTAAAATCGGATATAGACAATGCGTAATATACAAAACAATAGAGATATATAATTCACTAAATAAAGTACTTGATAATTTTTTAAAAAGTATGAAATAAGCTTCATAGAAAGAGGAAATATTTATTTTTATATTTCTAATTGTCAACAAAAATTCAGCCTGTTTTTTTTTGGAACCATTTATAATATTTTTTATTAGTGAATTCTGCCATTTTGTCTATTTATAGAGATAATTATTGTCTTTCAGGTTATTTTAATTTATACCCATAATTGGGAATATATTATCTTTCTCAAACAGAACATCTTATGCAGAAAAAGTATACAAGATTAAATCAAATATCATTAAAGCAGATGAAGAATCTTTTTTTGCATCAACATTAGAATATGCTTAATTTTCTTTGTTAAAATATATTTGGCAACTTGATGTTAATTGTAAAAATTTTTGAAAATAATGAGAATTTTTGAGAAAAACATCATAAAAAATAAAAAAGACAGGTTGGAAACTATTGTCCTCACTGTCTTTTAAATGGTGGGCCCGGTAGGATTCGAACCTACGACCAAAGGATTATGAGTCCTCTGCGCTACCGCTGCGCCACAAGCCCTTATTCTTATTTCAAGATATCATTAACATATTTCTAAGTCAAGTTTGAAACCATTTATTTCTTCTCTTGTATTATTTTATATTTTATCAACAAACTGACTTTTTATAAATAACTACTGTTTTCTATTTTACTCTTTTAAGGTACAATAATATTAGAACTAAAAGAGGATTGAACTTTGGAAGAAAAAATAACAAAAAAAGTTATGGATTATCCGTATTTACAAAAGCCGGTTATAATATATGAACGAGAAAACGGTCATAAAATAGTATTTGCTTACAAGCCCGGAACGCTAATAAACGTCAGCACGTGGGTTAAAACAGGTTCGATAAACGAAACAAGTGAAAATAACGGTGTATCTCATTTTTTGGAACACTTAATGTTTAAGGGAACAAAAAATCGTAAAGCCGGAGAGTTTGACAAACTTCTTGAATCAAAAGGTGCAATCGTAAATGCTGCGACTTGGAAAGATTATACGTTTTATTATGTTACTCTTCCGAAAGGTCCTAATGACGAGTATTTCAATATGGCAATAGATTTGCACGCAGATATGATGTTGAATCCGATAATTCCTCCGGAAGAAATAGGTGAAACTTTTGATATCAATAATCCTCAAATAAAGACAAAAAGAGAACGACACGTAGTAACCGAAGAAATAAGAATGCGCGAAGACCAATCCTGGACAAAAGTTTATAACCTTTGCAATTTTAATATGTATAAAAAACATCCGTATAAATTTGATGTTATAGGAACAGCAAAATTAATTGCCGAAATGCCCAGAGAAACGGTTATGGATTATTATAAAACTCATTATACTCCTCAAAATATGACAACAATTGTTGCCGGAGAATTTGATTTTGATAAAGTTCTTAAGCACATATTAAAAGCTTTTGATGTTGAAGGCAGAAAAAATAATCAAATAAAAATAAATACACCTGATGACCCGACACAACAAATGATTTATGCGGAACAAAAATCCGATATAACAACAGGCTTTTTAACCGCAGGTTATCTTTGCCCGCCGGCAAAAGATATTAAAGCTACTATAATTGGTGATATGATTGCAATCATAATGGGCGACGGTCAAAGTTCAAGATTGTATCAAAATTTGATAGAAAAAGTAGAAGACCCTATTTTTAATATTGTTTCTGCGGATTATTACAGTTTTAGAGATGGCGGAAATTTCTTTGTTCAAGCAAATTTCAGACCCGAGCAAAAAGAAAATGCCGTAAAAGTTATACAAAACGAAATTGAAAAACTTTATAATGAAAAAATCACAAAAGGAGAATTAAAAAAAGCTGTTAAAAAATTAAAAGCAAGATTTGCAGAAACAAGTGAAACCGTTTCCGATATTGCGGAAACAATCGGCTACTATATGACCGTATGTGATAATGCAGATTCTATCAATTCTTACATTTCAGTTCTTGAAAGTGTTTCTGAAGACGATATCCAAGAATTTGCAAAAAAATATCTCGCTTTGAATCACTCAACGTTTGCTCTTCTTATGCCGGAGGATAAATAAATGAAAAAAACACAGTTAAATAACGGTATAACTATTATTTCAAAAATCAATAAAAACACCCCGAGAATAGCTGTAACCTTCTATTTGTGCTTAGATAAGCCGGAAACAAAAGCCGGTGTAAATGTGTTATTAAACAGACTTTTTCTTCAAGGTACCGAGAAACGTACAGCAGAAGAAATTGCAGAAGAAACAGAAGAAAATGCTATTGAGTTATACAGTGAAATGAAAGCTGATTATCTTAGATTTAAAGGTTTATGTCTTAATGAAGATTTTGACTGTATGCTTGAATTAATGGAAGATATAATGCTCCATTCAACATTAAATTCTTTTGACAAAGAAATTATTAAAATGAAGGGCGAAATTCAGGCAGAACTTGATTCTCCTAAAACAAAAGCATATGACATGTTTTACAAAACACTGTTTGAAAATCATCCTTACGGAAATACATATACAAAAATCCTTGACAATATTGATGATATAGAAAAATCAGAAGTTGAAGAAGCATATAAAGAAATTATACAAAATTCAAAAAAAATAATTTCTGTTTCAGGAGATTTTGAAGAAGAAAAACTTATTGAACTTCTTGAACGTCATTTTGGCAAAATGACAAATAACAATTGTTATACGAACAAAACACCATTTGTTGAAATAAAACAAGATACATTAAAATGCATAGAAAAAAATGATGCAAAACAGGCACAAATACTTGAAGGTTGGATATTTCCGACATATACGGATAAAGAATATGCAACAATATCTGTTTTGAATTCCATTTTGGGTTCAAATGGACTTTCTTCAAGATTATTTTTGGAACTTAGAGAAAAACAAGGCCTTGCATATACGGTAAGAAGTATTTATGAACCGAGAACAAAATGTGCATCATTTACTATTTACATCGGAACCGAACCTAAAAATATAAAAACGGCTATTGACGGTTTCAAAGCGGAAATAGAAAAAATTAAAAATATTCCTGTTGGAGAACAAGAATTGTATGATGCCAAAAACAGTGTAATTGGCAAAAGAGGATTTTATTTTGAAACAAACGCACTCGAATCTTCCGTTATAGGAATGTATGAAGCTCAAAGTCTCGGTTATAATTATGAAGAAAAATTTATACAAGCAATAAAAAATGTAACTTCAGAAGACATTCAAAAATGTGCTCAAACGTACTTTTCACAACCAAAAGTGCTGATAGTTCTTGCTCCTTCAGAACAAATTGAACCTATAAAAAATAATCTTCTTTAAAAAAAATAAAAATGAATTATAATAGTAATATAAACCATGAATCAAACGCAAGAGCAAAAAAATCTTGAAAAACAGATAAACAAGTTTCAAAGGTCAGGAAATATTCAAAAGGCTATTGAGACCTGTCAAATCGCGTTACTTAATTTTGGTACAAATCCTGATTTACATATCAAATTAGGTGATTTATTTTTAGAAAAGCACTTAGATATTTATCAGTCAAAACAGTATGCAGATGAGGCTATTTCAGAATATCAAAGAGCTCTTGAGACCTGCATTGATTCTCCCGAGATTTATTATAAGCTCGGCATGGCATTTTTCTATAAAAATGACCTTGATAAAGCAATTAATTATTTTGACCTTGCAATACAAAAAGACCCAAAAGCTTCAGATGCATATTATATGAAAGCTGAAACCTTTATGAGGAAAGGTTATTTTCATGAAGCAACAGAATTTGCCAGAGAAGCCGTAAAAATAGCTCCGTTGAAATCTTCCAGAGCACATTATTTAATAGGCGGATTGTTAAAAGTATCTGCATTTAAAGATTTTAAAATATCCGTAAAAAGTCATTTTGAAATTTTGCTTTCATTTTTAACATTACCTTTTGACAAAAAAGCACAGAAACAAACGATGCGTAAGTTGTCATATTTTAAATTTATGCCGACTTTGTTAAAAGGTTTTATAATGGCACAATTAAAAGGACCGGAAAAAGCCCTTGAAGTTTATCAAAGTGCAGTTGAAAAAGCACCGGGATTTGTTCATCTGTATTGTATAATCGGTGATATATATTATATTTTAGGCAGGTTTGAAGAAGCTATTTGTGAATATAAACTTGCAATATGGCTTGACAGCTTAAATATAATTGCATACCGTTCATTGTGCAGGGTATATGAAGAATTGGGTGATTATGACAGTGCGGCGGATATTTATAAAAAATTGATTGTTATTCAGCCATATCTTGCGGAATATCACAGTAACCTTGCAAATATTATGTATTTAAAAGGCAACATTCCAAAAGCCATTGCGGAATATCAAAATGCTATTACTATAAACCCGAAAGCAGGATGGACAAGTATTGTTGCACAGACTTTAGGATATGTTTTTCAAGAAAATGTAAAAAATCTTGATGCAGCAATCAGTGCATATCAAACAGCATTTGTTTTGACACCTAAAGACATTGATATTTATATAAATCTTGGCAGTGCTTTTTATGAAAAAGGTGAGTATAATAATGCACTTGCCGTTTACAGACAGGCAATTGAGCTTGAACCTCATAATGCCAAAATTTATTGTAACCTTGGTTATTTATACTGGGGAAAAGGACAGCTTGAAGAAGCCATAAAGACTTATGAAACAGCAATAAAATATGATCCGGAATATGATATTGCTTATAATAACCTTGGAGTTATATATCTTGATGATTTAGGCAGAGTTCAAAAGGCAATAGAATTGTTTGAACAAGCAATTAAATATAATCCTAATTATGCACTTGCTAACTACAATCTTGCACGTTCAATTGCTATTACAGGCGATAAAGTTGAAGCGGCAAAATTATATCAGGTTGCGATGGATATAAATAACATTACAAATGAACTTGATCCTCAAGAAATTAAAGATAAAATTCAAGATTTATTTAGTTAAAGCAAGGTAAAAAAGATGAAATACATAAAAGAAGCAACCGTATTATATCAAGATACAGATTCATATAAGGTAGTTTGGCACGGAAGTTATTTACGCTGGTTTGAAGAAGGCAGATATTCAATTTGCAAAGAAATCGGAGTAGATATAATTGAATTGGATAAAAAAGGTTTAACATTTCCCATAGTTGATATGCATTTGCGATATAAAGCTCCGGCTAAAATTTTTGAAGATATTATTATTGAAACTCGAATTGCGGATGTAAAAACAAGAACCGTAACTTTTTATCAAACAATAAAGAATAAAAAGAGCGGTGCGTTATTGATTAATGGAGAATTTGTATGTGTTGCTGTTTCTTCACATGAATCAAAACTCCAAAAAATGCCGACAGAAGTATATGAAGCATTTAAAACAGCTATTGAATAAGCAATAAATTATTTTATGGTGATAAATATTATATAAAGGGGCTTATATACAATTTTACAGAAGAATATTGCTGTTATACAGATGATAAATAGAAATAAGTCCGAAAATATCTCAAGTGAAAAATTGTCATACTGAGGGTTACTGATTGGTCGCTTGTAGTATCTGATTGGAATGGCAACTTATTGCCAGAAGAAGCTATATATTAAAATAATCTGTCATACTAAGGCTTTATCAATCTATGTAATACGGAATGGAGCGAAGTATCTGCTTTTTTAAATTTATGTAAAGAGATTCTTCACCCCCAAAATATTGTCGGGTTCAGAATGACACTATCCGTCATTCTAAGGACTCTGCCGCCGCAAAAAACATCCGGTGAATGTTTTTTGCAAGAGGAAGAAGTGACTGAAGAATCTATGCAAACGGAGTGATAATAAACTGTCATACTGAGGCTTTAGCCGAAGTATCTCTTGAATTTGTATGTTTATGTAAAAAGATTCTTCGTGCTACGCACTCAGAAATGTATATGTTCCATAATTCGATGACAAAAATTGTTTTTTCTTAACATTAGAAGAATAATAGCAAGGAGAAAAAACAATGATTAACGAAAAAGACACAGACAGTACGATGGCAAGAAATTACCTGCTATGGGTATAATAGATGATTGCAGTCGTGTAGCTTGGAGTGAATTAACCGATGATATACAAGGCTTAACAGTAATGTTTGCAATAATGCTTTGTTTGAAAGCATTAAAAGCAAACTATAGAATCGAGTTTAAAGAAGTTTTAACAGACAATGGTCCAGAGTTTGGCGGAGGCAGTCAGACGAATAATAATCAATTGACCTCACCTGTAAAGCGTTTATTCTATGAAATGGGAATAGAACACCGTACAATAAAGCCATATCGTCCACAAACAAATGGGAAAATAGAACGTTTTTGGCGAGCATTGGAAGAGGATTTTGTAGAAGACTCAGTCTTTGAAACAAGAGAAGCTTCTTAAGATTTTTGTAAACTGATGTATAAAACCCTACATAAATTTATCAATAGCAGATATAACTTCTTCAACGGTAATTTTTTGCATGCATTCATAATTATTGGAACATTTTCCGCTTAATCCGCAAGGCATACATGGCAAATCAGCTTTTAACAGTATATTATTATCACCGAGAGCATGCCACTTTTCAAACGGCATAGGTCCGTAAAGACCGATTACGGGTGTTCCTACGGAAGATGCGATATGTAAATTTCCCGAATCATTACCTATTAATAAATCCATTTGAGCTGTCAAAGCAAGGCATTCTTTTAAATTCAATTTGCCGCATAAGTTTACAGGCTGTGTTTTTAGAGGATTTTGAATCATTGACAACATAATTTTGTAAGCAGTGGCATCAAAGTCCGTGCCGACAAAAAAGACTTGAACATTTTTTTCATTTATAAGATATTCGGTTATTTTAGCAAAATTTTCAATGTTCCATAACTTTCCGGGATTTGTTGCCGTAGCATGTACAATAACTCTTTTTAAACCGTTATTTGCCTGTTGCTGTAGAATTGTATCAATTTTTGCTTTAGCTTCAGGTTTTACACCGTTTTCAAACTTTTCATCTTTAATTTCAATCCCGTCAGCCCTTAAAACATCTAAAAAACATTGAGATTCGTGTTTATTTATATCATACGGAACTCTTTTTGTTAAAAATATTCCTCGTTTTTCTGTGTTAAATCCCACTCGTTTTTTTATGCCTGCAAAAAACACTAAAAGGGCACTCGATAAAGAGCGTTTGAGAACATAAGCTTTATCGTATTTGTTTTTTCTTAATAGTTTTACGTAATAAAAAAATGATTTTTTATCTCCATTTCCGTTTTCATATTTATGTTTTCTTGTTGTATCAAAATAAATAAAATTATCTACATAAGGACAATCCTCAATAATTTCTCCTGATTTGGGAGCAACAAGCATGTCAATTTGGGCATTAGGATTTGCAAGGCGAAGATTTTTTAAAAACGGAAGCGTTAAAATTGTATCTCCGATAAACCTGTATCTTACAACCAATATTCTTTTATCAGACATTTATTATTTCCTCAAAGTCAGCACAGGCTTTAAGTTTTAAAGCGTAAACTTTTACACCTGTTTTAATTTTTCCAAAAATGTTTTTTATTTTTACTGCATCTTTTTCTGTAGTTATCATAAAAGATAAATCATTTTTGTCTGCAACCTGCAAAAGAAGCTCCATATCATCTTCAATATAACTGTGATGATCGGGAAAATCGGCTGAAGCAACCATTTGAAAGTCTTTTTTGACAAAATCATAAAACTCTTTCGGCTGTCCTATTGCACAAAAGGCTAAAACAGCCGCACCGCAATATAAAGGCTCATTTGTTTTTATGTTGTATGCCTGTGACGGAGTTAATTTGCATAAGAAGACCGGTTTTTTAAATTTATCACGAACTTCATCACAAAATTTAAGGGCTTGTTCATCATTAAGAGTTTTGTTTGTTACAACGATTACATCAGCTCTTTTGGCACTTGAAAGACTTTCTCTTAAAGGTCCGGCAGGAAGTAAATGTGCATTTCCGAATTTATTTGCCTGGTCAATTAATAAAATATTTTTTGTTCTATGCAATTTTCTGTGCTGAAAAGAATCATCAGCTATTATTACATCACAGCCAAACCTTTCAACAGCAAGTTTTGCGGCTTTTGAACGGGAAGCACAGGTTAAAACAATTACAGACGGACAATTTTCCGCAAGCCAAACAGGTTCATCACCGGCTTCTTGTGCAGAAAAAAATATTTTTTTTCCGTCAGAAACAATATTAACATCTTTATTAGGTAATTCACCTCCATAGCCTCTTGATACAATTGCAACTTTTTTGTATCTTTCGATATAAAAATTTGCAAGAGCGGCAGTAAAAGGAGTTTTGCCCACTCCGCCCGTAGTAAGATTTCCGATTGCAATTGTTGTAACTCCGGCATCGTAAGCTTTTATTATTTTTTTATCATACAAAAAGTTTCTGACCGCAACTACCGCACCATAAGGTAAGGATAATAAGCAAAGAACTCCTGTCAAAATGCGTTTGAAGATATTCGGGTTTGTTTCATAATGTAATTTTGAAAGGAATAATTTCATATTTTTGCCTAAAACATTAATCTAAACAATAAGAATCGTTTATTAAGTTTCTCTGAAAATTTCTTTGCATTTGCTGTTGTTGCCTCTATTTCTTTTAACGACTGTTTGATATTGTCTCTTTCGTCCTCCGTAACGTAATTTACAGTATCAAGAGTTATTATAAGTTTGCTGAGAGCAAGATTAAGCTGTGTCAATGTTGAATTAATTTTATTTTTAACTGCGGGGTCTTTAGTCATTTGATTAACACATTCAGAAATTTCAGAAATATTTTTTGCTGTTGTTCTAATATCTGAGAGCATTTGTTCTGTTTCCGGTTCTTCAAGAATTTTATTAACATTACATGATAACCTGTTTACATTTTGAATGGCTTCATTTACATTATTTGAAAAATTCTTATCATCTGTTACTTCAATTACAGAATCTGCAATTTTATTGAGTTTTACCGTTAAGTCATTAACCTGTGCCGATAATGCAGTAATCTCGTCTTTTGAAACATCCATCAAAGCAGTAGCTTTGTCAATTGCCTTATTTGCATTATACGTAAGTTCATCCGCATTTTTTATGGTTTGTTTAATATCCGCAATAACATCTTCAGATAAAATTAAAGATAATTTTTCATTTGTTTCCGCAAGTGCAGAGGCAGAACGATATTGAAGCTGCATAAAATCAGATATTCTCATAGGTTCAATGATAGTATACGGAGAATCCGTTTTAGGTAAATCCATTTTTATATCTTGGACAGGAATGATTCTTAATTTGTCATTTTTATTATTTATACTTCCTTTTATTAAACTTGGTAATACCAAACCCGGCATGTCAATAATATAATTAATTTTTACCGCATTTGCCGTTTCAATTTTTTTGGAAAGAGGATAAGGAAGCGTTTTTGTATCAACTATTTCTGTTTTTTTAATAATACCGACATCGTGATATTCTTTTGACAGCATCATTTCAACCTTATCGCCGGGATGAAGTATATGGTTTTCTTTATTAAAAGGAATATAAATTGTTTGAAGCTCAGGAGGGGTAATTTCAAGAAATTGTTCGCCGATAATACCTGATTGTTGAATAGATAAAGATGAAGCGGTCGGAATAGAGATATTCGGTTCGGTTATAACGAATTTTATGAGAACAAAACTGTCATCCGCACTGATTTGAGGTGTAAGACTTTCCACTTGACCGATTCTGACACCCATCATGTTTACGCTTGAACCCGCTCTAAGACCGTTAATGTCTCTAAATGCAACAGTTATTCTCTCTCCTGCGGAAATAGAACGACCTTTTACCCAAAGTACGGTAAATATTAAGATTAAAAGAGCTGTAATTGTTAATATTCCAACTTTAAAACTTGATGAAAATTTCATTTTTTATCCTTTTGTCTATAATTTACCATAAAATCCTAAAAATCCGAAGAATTTATTTTCATAGGACCTTCAAGAGATGCTTCTATAAATTGTTTTGTATATGGCGTCAGTCCCAAACATAATTCATTTGGGGTTCCGTCAAAAACGATTTTTCCATTATACAGCATTATGATTCTGTCTGCACAACGTTTTATTGTGGATAATTGGTGAGTAACAACAATTGCGGTAGAATTTGTTTCATTTCTAAGTCTGACTATATAATCCTCTATAATTGTTGATGCAACAGGGTCAAGTCCCGCAGTCGGCTCATCATACAATATTATTGACGGTTCTGTCATAATTGCACGAGCAAAACTTACTCTTTTTTGCATTCCGCCTGATAATTCATAGGGAAATTTTTCTTCAATATTGCTAAGCCCTACTGTTTTCAACTTTTGAGCAACCATCTCTTTTAATTGCTCTTTCGTGTATTTTTTCTTGTATTCTTTTCTTTCCTGCAATGCAAATGTTATATTATCAAATACATTTAAAGAGTCGAACAAGGCTGAATATTGAAAAACCATTGCAACTTCTCCGGGAGTATCAAGTATAATTTCTCCGGAAGTCGGTTCTAAAAGTCCTGTAATTAATTTCAAAATTGTACTTTTGCCGCTTCCGCTAAATCCCACAACAGCAAGAATTTCCCCCGTATTAACTTTAAAGGAAATATCATCTAAAATTATTTTATCTTCAAATTTTTTTGTTAAATGTTTTACTTCTAAGCCCATAATATACCTTTTAAAAATAGAATAATAATGCAAAAATACAGTCAATAACAACTATACCGATAAAAGACCAGACAACGGCTTTTGTCGTGGCAATACCTACATTTTTTGCTCCGCCTTCAGCATCATAACCGCAGCTTGAACTCATAAGAGCTATTGCCGCACCAAAACAAGAAGCTTTTAAGAGCATTATCCAAATATCCCTAAAAAATAATCCGAGTTTTACCGATGTCATAAAACTTATTCCGTTAACTTCCGGACTCGTTAAAGAAGATATGAATCCTCCGCAAAAAATTCCGACGGTAGAAGAAACAACAGTTATTACAGGCATCATTACCGCTCCGGCAATAACTCTCGGAACAAAAAGATATTTAATCGGGTCAACTTTTAATACTTGCATTGCAGAAACTTGGTCAGTAACTTTCATTGTTGCAATTTCAGCAGACATTGATGATCCAATCATTGAAATTATTGCAAATCCCGTCATTATAGTTCCGATTTCTCTTACCATAACAAGTGCTAATAATGCTCCTATTAAGCTTGCTCCGCCTTGTTTTACCATCTCAGGAGCTATTTGTACGGCAAGAATTATTGACGTCATAGAAACAATAGCCAGTGTAATCGGCAGAGAATCTATTGCAAAATGAGAACATTGCTCAATAACATGCCTGTATTCAACTTGACCAGTTATCACATATTTTATAACCTGTAAAAATCTAACGGACATTCGTCCGAAAGTTTCAAAAAAATCCGTCATCTGGGATTTTATAATTTTGACAAAACGGTATGTTGCCGTCTGTATTATAAAATATTCTATTCGTTTCACAAATATAATTTTACAATAAATTCAACTATTTTTAAACCCATAAGATAAAAACACTGTCATTGTTAGTTAAATTCCAAAAACAAAAACTAATGTGAAGAAATATAAAGTATTTAAAAAGCATTTCTAAAGATTATAAATAAAAAGGTCGAAAAAATAAGTGAAAGAATAAAGTGAAAGGTGTTATTATGTCCGTCAATTTAGAATCTTCAAAATTAAATAAAAAAGATTTAGAATATGTAAAAAACAATAGCATAATGGCAAACAGCACAAGTTCGTCAAATATTACAATTGATTTTACAATCAGCAGTTCAGATTCTTCTACAGATATAGGAGATAATTTTAAAAAGACTTCATCAGCTGATGAAACAGAAGAAGCTGAAAAAGCAGCAAAAGAAGAAGAAGAAAAAAAGGCAAAAGAAGAAGAGGAAAAGAAGGCAAAAGAGGAAGAAGAAAAGAAGGCAAAGGAAGAAGAAGAAAAGAAAAAAGCAGCCGAAGAAAAAAGGAAAACAGAAACAGAAAAAGATAAAGCTAAAAGCTCAAAAGAAGATAGTGATAAAGAAGTAAACGGAGCAGAATCCGCAAAAAATAAAAATAAGGCAAATAAATCAGGAAAAAAAGAAGCAAAAGGAGAACAAAACGGTTTTCAAAATACCGGAGACGGGTCTGCAATATTGCAAAACCAAAATAACTTATTTGCAAACGGCTTAAATAATACTGCTGCAAACAATAATACTAAAAATACACAAGGGGCGGATGCTGATAAAGTTGAAGCACCTGAGGCACAAATTGAAAAACTTTTATCCTCAGATATTGATGAAAATCAAAAAGGACAAATCAGTTCATTATCTTCTCAAGAAGTTGCAGAGATAGGTAATTACCAAAATTTTGGAGCTCAATATACGCAAAATGTCACTTCGGGGAATACGGCAAATCAAAACGGAGCTCAACAGCTTCAAGAAGCTATGATGCACAATCTTGAAAAGATTAAAGCACAACAAGACGTATCAGACGGACAGCAGCAGAT
>JBJEGL010000057.1:0-13039 GCA_051875035.1 Candidatus Gastranaerophilaceae bacterium
TTATATATAATGGCGGCTTACAGAAAAAGAATTTTATAAATGTTTATGATGTTGTGAGGGTCATATATAAATCAATTACAGAATCGGTTATTTATCCCGTAATAAATGTTGTTGGAAATAAATCGATTTCTGTAAAAGAAGTTGCAGAAATACTTATTAAATGTAGCGGAAAAAATATAAAAATTGAAAATTATAACAATAACCAAACAAATGATATAATATTTGATACTTCTTTAATGACTGAAGTTTTTGGTAAAAATGAAATAAGTTATTCTGATGGACTAAAACAATCTTATATAGATTTAAGTGAGGTATATTGTGAAAGTATGTGATTTTATTGCTGCTTTTTTAAAAGATAAAAAATACGATAAAGTTTTTGGGTATCAAGGTGGTGCAGTTACACCTTTAATAGATTCTATATCAAAAGAAAATATAAATTTTATTCAATGCCGACATGAACAAGCATCAGGTTTTGCAGCTGATGCTGCTGCAAGGATATCAAACAAGTGTCAGATTGTAATTGCAACGAACGGTCCGGGGGCAACTAATCTTGTTAGTGCGATTGCTAATGCTTATCTTGATTCAGTACCCGTGCTTTTTATTGTCGGACAGGTTATGTGTCAAGATATGAAAACTGATTCAATAAGACAAAACGGATTTCAAGAGGTTGACAGTTCTTCTATCACTAAATCTATTACAAAATATTCTAAATGCATTAAAAGTGCCGACGAGGTTCTATATGAATTACAAAAAGCTGTTTTTACAGCAGAAACAGGAAGAAAAGGAGCTGTTTTATTAGAAATTCCTTTAGATATTTTAATTAGTGAAATTGATGATACAAAATTGAAAACTTTTGACAAAATTAAATGCGAATACAATATTAATGATATAGATGAAATTGTATCATTATTAAAAAAAGCTGAAAAACCAATCATTGTTGCCGGTGGTGGCATAAGATTAGCAAGTGCTGAACAAGAACTTGAAAATTTTATATCTAAAACAAATATTCCTATGGTTACTACATTAATGGGAAAAGATGTTTTTGCAAAAACAAATATAGGATTTTCAGGTTTATATGGGCAAATTTCTGCCAATCTTGCCTTGTATAATTCAGATTTAGTAATGTTTTTAGGTTCAAGGTTAGCAAAAAGGCAGATGGGCGGAAATCTGAAAAAATATTGTCCTTTTGCAAAAACTATTAATATTGATATTGATAATTTTGAATTAAACAGAGTAAAAGATACGGATATAAAAATAAACTGTGATTTAAATAAATTTTTAAACGAATTAAACAAATATGATTTTCAAAAAGTATCTGATAATTGGAGTTTTCAAATACAACAATGGCAGGATAAATATAAAGAGGAAATATACAAAAATCCTGAATGTGAACCTGTTAAACATATAGAAGAAATAAGTAATTTTGCTGATAAAGACTATATTATAACAACAGATGTAGGACAAAATCAAATGTGGTGTGCTCAAGCTTGGAAAATAAAAAACGGACAAAGATTTTTATCTTCGGGCGGATTGGGTTGTATGGGCTTTTCTTTACCTGCCGCAATTGGTGCAAAATTTAGTCAGCCGAGTAAAAAAGTTATTGCTTTTATGGGGGATGGCGGTTTTCAGATGAATTTGCAAGAATTAGAAACTGTTGCAGACAATCATTTAAATATAAAAATAGTTATATTTAATAATAATTCTCTTGGAATGATTCAAGAGGGGCAGCTAAAGTATCATAGCGGTAATTATATAGGAACAAAAAAAGGTTATAGTTGCCCTAATATTGAAAAGGTGGCAAATGCTTTCAATTTTAAATATTTTAGTTCAGATAAGAAAGAAAAATTTATGCAATATGACGATAAATGTATTTTAGAAATAAAACTTTCACAAAATCCCACAAGAGTATTTGTTAAATATGACAGAAACGATGTTTTTTCTTAATGACAATGAGCTATTTTTCTACTTTGTTCAGTAAGAAATTATATATATTTTTATAAGAAAATTCATTATTACACAACGATAATTGTTTGTTGATGATTTTTGTCCGTTCCACTTTTATGTAGTCATCACCGTTTAATACAACATCTTCAACAAATCTTATTATGTCGTTTTTGTAGTCCGCACCTGATTTGTAAAGACACTTGTCAAAAATAAGTGTTCCGAGTTCATTGAATTTATGGTTGACGGATTCATCACGAACGGTAAACAGGCAGGGCTTGTTCATTGCCGTATATTCGCACATAAAACTTACCGAATCCATAATCATTGCATCTGAGGTTAAAAATAAATCGGTATAAACCCCGTCTTCAAGCTGACAATTTTCAATTTCCTGCCATTTGTTATAATATTCTTCGGTTTTTTCTTTATCCCACACCTGAGTAGCAAGTCTGCCCTTTAAAAGAGGGTGCGGTTTAAATGCAATCTGAATTTTATCTTTGTATTTTTCGGCAAGTTCAAACATAAACTCATGAAGTTCCATAAACATTGAAAAACCGAAATGTTCTTTATCGTTTTCAATTGAATGGTGAGGTGCCCAAATGATGCGCTTTTTCGGAGTTGCCTGTTTTTTCCACACATCCTTCGGAATATAGTTTTTGTCGTTTAAATCGTCTATTTTCGTATAACCTAAAAAATAACCGTTAACACCTTTATTAAAGGCATATTTTTTAGACATTTCAAGTGTCATTGGTGTTTCCCAAAAGATGTAATCAAGAAGATTATGTATGGGAGTGTTGAATTGTCCGTCCTGAAGATTGGTCAAAAAATATCCGTAAGATACATAAGCGGTTAAACAGGTCTTTTTGGCACAATTAAAAATATCAATAATACTGTCTAAAAATAACGTTGAATTAAAAAACACTATATCGGGAGAGATTTTTTCCATTTCCGAAAGATATGAATTATTGTTCAGTACGACACAATTGTAATTAAGACTTTTGAAATACTTTAAATTGTCATTTATTTTTTTTGTTATGTCCTCTGCTACGTTTTTGCTTTGATGATTATATGGTGAAATAGCTATAATCGGTTCAAAATAATCACTTTTTACCATTAAGTCGTATAAATTTTTAACACCCCATGCTTTATAATCAGGGCAAATAAACATAATTTTTAGTTTTTGATTATTTTTTAGTTTATTTTTGCAAATTTTAATTTTTTTGTTTTTTAGATTTGCATAGTATGAAAAAAGACATTTTTTATAAAATCTTTTTGCAGGTCTGCCTATATACTTTTTTAAAAAATTCCAAATTAGTTTTTTCATTGTGTTTGTCAATTGCAACAAAAGCTGTAAAATGTTGTATTGAAATTATAATATAAAACATTATAAAATAAAAGTATTATAACTGTTGTATATTTCATCTTGTTCTATACCAATATATCTTAATGTTATTTCTGGGGATTAATGATTAAATATTTTTTGCAGCAAAACAACATCTTTAAATTGTTTATAATGAAAATAGCCAAAAGTTTTTCTCATAGTATGAGTTCCTATATTTTCTTTTATTCCTACTTCTTTGCAAGCTTCTTTTATAATTTTATAGGCAGTTATTCTATCCATTCTGTTATTATATTTTGTTTTAAATAGCGGTTCATTTTCATTTCTTGACTTGATATAACATTTAAACATTCTTTTTAATTTTTCATTAATTGGAAATTTTTTATATTTACCTGTTTTCTTTTCTCTAATTTCAATAAATGCTTTATTTTTAACATCAGAAATATTAAGTCTTAGAATATCGGAAATTCTAAGTCCTGAATTTAATCCCAAACAAAATAGAAGTAAGTTCCTTTCATTTTGTGTTCGTAAATACAATTCAATTTTTTTAATAATATTTTTATTTCTAATTGGTTCAACAGTAGTCATTTAAGATTCCTTTCTTTAAAGACATTTTTTATGCAACAAAATTACAAAATTGTTATATTAAGGAAAGAATAAAATGCAGGCATTAATTTTAAATTTCTTAAAAAATTTTTATTTAAAAATTGAGAATAAACTCTTTTATCAAAAACATACAAGAATATTGTTTGATAAAAAATTTAGCGAAATTTGTGTAAAAAAGCAACAAGCATTTGAAAATAATAAAGACATAATTGAAGTCATCGCTCTTAGAGGTTCTCATTGCGATTATGCTATTATTCCGGAATATTTTAACAAAAAAGTATTCAATTTCGGCTTAACATCTATGGATTTTTTCGGCACTTATCATTTATATAAAAATATAAGCAAAAAATGTAATCAGCTTAAATATATTATTGTTTTCTATAATTTCGCAATGAACGGTTTTGATTTATCAAAAACAAATGAAAAATGGCGTTGTGCATATTACAAAACAATTTTCAACATTCCTTATAACACCGATATTTTTAGAGCTAAGGATTTAAAAAAATTAGATAATTATTTAAAAAAAAATAATAAAGAAACGGATAAATCTTTTATGGGATATTATGAACCTGATATATACGCATTGTATGATGGGAAAAAAAGAGTAGAAGGACATTTAAAAAATTTTTTGAGAAACGATAACAGCTTATTTTGGTTAGAAAAAATTTATCAATTAACACTTGAGCAAAATCACACTTTGTTATGTGTTATTCCGCCTTTTTCAAATGAGTTTTTAAAATATTTAGATAAAAAATATTATGAAATTGCACTGCAAAAACTTCAAAAGATTTTACCTAAAAATCAAATATTAGATTTTCTATATGATGATTATGAACCGGAGGATTTTGGTGATACCGACCATTTCAAAAAAAATGGTGCTGTTAAATTTAGCAAAAGATTAAATACAATATTAAATAATTACTAAATTGTAAAATAATCTTACCTGATTTCTTGTAGTATGATAATATTTATTTATAAGATTTAATTTAACGGAAAGAGGTAGGAAAATGGTTGAAATAAAACCCATAAATGCAATTGTTTATAATCAGGAAAAAATAGACATGAATAAGACTATTGCTCCGCCTTACGACGTTATAGATGAAAAATACAGAGAAGATTTGCTTTCAAGAAGTGCATATAATATTGTAAAATTGATTTTGCCGACGGGTGAAAACAAGTATGAAAATGCGGCTGAAATTTTTGAGCGGTGGAAGAACGAAAAGGTTATGGTGCAAACCGAAAAACCGTCAATCTTCTACATAATCCAGAAATATACAAACGAAAAAGGCAAACAAATAGAACGAAAAGGCTTTATCGCAAGAAATAAAATAGAAGATTTTTCAACAAAGAAAATTCTTCCGCATGAATACACAATGGGCGGTCCGAAACAGGACAGACTTAATCTTGTTACTGCTGCAAAAGCGTTTTTCTCTCAAATTTTCATGGTTTATAACGACAAAGAAATGAAAATTGAAAAAGAAATTCTGCCGAAATATTTAACTAAAAAGCCGTTTATTGATGTAAAAGATGACTTGGATGTAGAAAACATTGTATACATTATTGATGACGAAAATGATATTAAATTTATACAAAAAACTCTCGAGAATAAAACATTGCTTATTGCAGACGGTCATCACAGATATGAAACTTCAATGAACTATTCAAATCTGCACCCTGAAAACGCAACTGCAAAATATGTAATGAGTTATTTTACAAATGCAGCAGATGAAAATTTGGTCATTTATCCTACTCACAGAATCGTGGAAAAAGATATTCCGTCTGATGAAATTATTGCAAAAGTTTCAAAACACTATGATGTTGATAAATATACCGATAAAGATGAATTTTTGAGTAAAATTGAAGAAGAAAATCAAAAACAAATTACAACAGGTTTGATTTTGAAAAATGACAGTAATTACTATGTATTAAAACTCAAAAAGGGTGAAGAAAAGCTCGTTGATGCACCTGAAGTATTGCAAGAGCTTGATTTAAAAGTATTGCATGAATTAATCCTTAAAGGTGAATTAGGCTTTACCGATGAAGAACTGATGGCACAAAACGGCATAAAATACGAAAAGAAAGAAAATCTTTCATTTGAATCGGTTAAAAACGGTGCAAGTGCATGTTTTATAATGGCATATCCGAAGATGGAGGATATTATTAAAATCTCCGAAAACGGTTACAGAATGCCTCAAAAATCAACTTATTTTTATCCGAAATTGCTTTCGGGTATTGTTATCAATCCGTTAGAAAGCGAGAACTAAATGAAAAATTCCTGTTTAAAGGTTGTAACCTTTGGTGTATTTGATATGTTCCATTTTGGACATTTGAGATTGTTTTTAAATATTAAAAAACAGTTAGGCAATGACTGCTTTTTGACGGTTTGTGTACAATCAAGTGAAAATATATTGAAATATAAGCCCGAAAGTAAAATATATTACAACACCGAAGAACGTGTTGAAATGATTAAAAACTTAAAATGTGTGGATGAAGTTTTGATTTATGATGATGTTGACAAAGATATCCAAGAAGTTAATTTTGATATTTGGGCAAAAGGTCCGGACCAAATTCATCAGGGCTTTCAGAGAGCAATAAAATGGTGTGAAGAAAATAACAAAAAAGTATATGTTCTTCCTCGTACGGAAGGTATATCTTCAACTTATCTTAAAAATATCGTTGAAGATTTTGGTGAAAATAAACATGTTAAAAAAATATGAAAAAATCAAAAAAATTTTTGAGTTTTTTATTTGGCTGATTACTTCTTTTGATATAAAAATTAAACTTAATGCACATGCTTTAGGTGTATATAAAAATCAATCATATACAAATTCAAAAGAAGCTTTTGAATGTAGTTATAATAACGGTTTTCGTTATTTTGAAACAGATATTTCAATAACAAAAGACAATCAATTTGTTTTATCTCATGAGCTTGACAAAGTTAGTAATTATTCTGTTGTTGATTTCTACAGATATATTAGTGAAGAAAAAAATTTACAAGCACTTTCTTTAGCTGATATGTTTGATATTATGAAAAAATATCCTGATATAAATATTATGTTTGATTTTTTACCTTGTTATTATAACAGAGAAGAAGTAAATAACCTTTTAAATTTTGTAAGTCTGTTGACTGATTATCATATTAAAAAAAGAACGGCAGTAGAAGTTTATTCAAAAAAACAAGTTTTGGCATTAAAAGGAGCAGAATATGATAATATTATGTTTTTTGTAGATACTGATTATGCAAAAGCAGGTTTTTCTTCAATGAGTGAATGCTTTGATTTTATATTGCAAAACAATATCAAAAATCTTTCTGTTAGTTTTGCAGTTTTAAGTCAATATGATATAACATCTTTTTTGAATAAGAAAATAACGATATATTCTCCGGGTTATAATAACTTGATAGCACTTAAACGTGCAGAAAAATATCATGTTGATATAGTGACAACAGATTTTTTAACACCAAATATGTTAAAATATCCTTTTTTTTCATTCTGCATATACATAGTAAAAAAAATATTATCTTTTATAATAAACAAAATAACAAAAAGATAAAAAATTTAATGGTAAATAATTAAATAAAAAATACAGGTTGATACAGCATAATGAAAATATTTTTTGATTTAGACGGTACAATTTTAGATGCAAGTGATAGGCTATATTGTCTGTTTTGTGATTTGATACCCGAGTGTAAATTTTCTAAAGATGAGTATTGGCAATTAAAGAGGAATAAAGTTAACCATAAAATGATTTTGGAAAAATACTTTCCTGAATACGATTTTGAAACATTTAACACAAGATGGCTGGAATTGATTGAAACGGATAAATATTTGTCTTTGGACAAGATTTATATCGGTGTATACGAACTGCTTGAAAAATTGCAGAAAAATAACGAAATATATTTACTTACAGCCCGTCAGTCTAAAGAAAAACTGTTCGAAGAACTTGAAAGATTAAATCTTGAAAAATATTTTAATGAGATTTTGGTTACCGAAAACAAAAAGACCAAAAAAGATTTGTTAGAGATGCTTAATTTGAATGATAATGACATTTTTATTACCGATATGGGAAAAGATGTTCAGACGGCACAAAGTGCGGGTATAAGGTCTGTTGCTGTTACTTACGGATTTATGTGTAGGGAAAAAATAAAAGAATATGAACCGACGTATATTCGTGATAGTATAGAAGAAATTGGAGAATATTATGATAAAGTTTTTGGATTTAGAAAAAATTAATAACAGGTTCAGAAAAGAATTTGATGAAAGAATAAAAGAAATTCTTGATGCAGGGTGGTATCTTTTAGGTAAAAATGATGAACTTTTTGAGCAGCATTTTGCCGAATATTGCGGAACAAAATATGCTATAGGAGTCGGAAACGGGCTTGAAGCATTGAGTTTAATTATCAAAGCATACGGCTTTGGTATGGGTGATGAAATTATTGTTCCTGCAAATACTTACATTGCAACAATTTTGGCAATCACCTACAACGGCTGTACTCCCGTTCTTGTTGAGCCCGATATCAACACTTACAATATAAATCCCGATTTAATCGAAGAAAAAATTACGGAAAAAACCAAAGCTATAATGGTTGTTCACCTGTATGGACAGGCTGTGCAAATGGATAAAATTTGGGAATTGGCAAAAAAATATAATTTAAAAGTGTTTGAAGATTCTGCACAAGCACATGGTGCGGTTTATCAAGGGAAAAGAACCGGGAATTTATCTGATGCATCAGGGTTCTCTTTCTATCCGGGGAAAAATCTTGGTTGTATAGGTGATGGCGGTGCAGTTACGACAAACGATAAAGAAATTGCCGATAAAATAAGAGCATTGAGAAATTATGGCTCTCACGTTAAATATCACAATATTTATAAAGGTGAAAATTCAAGACTTGACGAAATTCACGCCGCTGTTTTGGATGTTAAACTGCCGCATTTGGATAATGATAATGCAAGACGCAGAGAAATTGCAAAATATTACCGTGAAAATATCAAAAACGATAAAATAATTCTTCCGAAAGTTTATGATGAAAATGCTCACGTCTGGCACGTTTTTGCGGTAAGAACGAAAAAACGTGATGAATTACAGGAATATCTGAAACAAAATGATATTCAGACACTCATTCACTATCCCATTCCGCCGCATAAACAGGAATGTTATAAAGAATTAAATAATTTAAATTTGCCGATAACGGAAGAAATTCATAACACTATATTAAGTCTGCCTATATCTCCCGTTTTAACCGATGAAGAAGTTCAAAAAGTTGTTGAGGTTATTAATGCTTATTGATAGGTTTATAAGAAAGCAGATATCAAAATTCACGAGAAAAAAGGAAAATTGTTTTGACCATATTGTTTCACTTGGTTATAACTGTGAGGTAACATTTCGTTTTTTTAAGTATTTTCATTTTGAAGAAACAGGTTTGTTTAACTGGACTTATGCCCACCATATTGATGATTTGATTAATGCTTTAACAAATTTAGATGCAATAGGTACAGGTGATTTTGAATATCCAAATCCTTTATTTGAATGTAAAAAGACACACATTCGTTTCCACGGCAAAGCAGATATGAATATTTATATAAATAAAATTGCAAATGAAGAAATGTTTATCCAAGACAAAGAAGATTTAACAGGAAGAATAGATCATTTTAAAAAAAAATTTTTGAAGATAGCCCAAAATAATGATTCAAAACTTTATATATACAAAATTCAAAATGTTGATATTAATGAAAAAATAGAAGAAAAAATAAAAGCACTTTATTTTTGTTTAGAAAGACTTGGGGCAGTAAATTTTAAATTATTGGTTATCAATGCTGTAGGTAAAAATTTTGTTTTTGAAAACAAAAATATAATTTCAAGAACAGTAAAATATTATGCCCCTGATAGTACAGTTACATCAAGAAAATTTTATGATAACGGATGGGATAATATTTATGCTGAATTTTGGCAGAAAAACCCCGACAATTATGAGAAAAGTAAAAGATATAAATTTGAAAGGTAATATATGCAGCCGTTAGTTTCTGTAATTTTCCCTGCATATAACCATGAAAAATATGTTCAGGATACTATAAAATCAATAACTGCCCAAACTTATCAAAATATTGAACTAATTATTATTGATGACGGTTCAACTGATTCTACATATCAAAAAATGTTAGAAATGAAAGAAGAATGTGAAAAACGATTTACAAGAGTAGTTTTTGAAACTCAAGAAAATAAGGGTGTTAATTATACATTGAATAAACTAAAAAAACTTGCTCAAGGAGAATATATATTATCTACAGCTTCTGATGATATGTTAAAATCTCAATGTATTGAAAAAGAAATTGATTTTTTGATGCAAAATCCTGATTATGTTTTATGTGCTTGTGATGATGAAATAATAGACAGTGAATCTAAAATATGTTATTGGGATAAAAACAGAAATATTATTTATGATGAACAAAAAGCACAATATAAAACTTTTACGGATTTTTTAAAAAAAGAAAGAAAAGAAATAGATTTTAATTCAGAAGATTTTGGCTCGTATTATTCATTGTATTTTGGAAATTATATTCCAAATGGCTTTTTAAGAAGAACAAATATATCAAATATGATAGGTGAATATCCTGAAGAAGTTTTAGAAGATTGGTGGTTTTTATTACAATTATCAAAATATGGCAAATTTAAGTATTTTGATGAGCCATTATATCAATATCGTTGGCATAATAATAATACTATTAAAAATAAACAAAAAATTAAAGAAATGTTTTTTAAAACCAGACAATATGAAATTAACTATTTAAATATGATAAATGAAAAAAATCAATTTAATCAATTTTTACCTGTTATAAAAGAGTTATATGAAAATGGAATAGAAAGAACAGCAATAAATTATTTTAATATTATAAAGATTAAAACAAAGCATATTCCTGCTAAAAATATTAAAGAAATTAAAATAGAAATTTTAGGAATAAAAATATATTCTTATACAAAGTCTATTTAACCGAAAATATTTTGTATTTAAAAATATAAAATATTTTTAAAATCAAATTAATAGAATTTGAAATAACAATTAACCAAGCAATTGTAAACATCGTAAGGTGATGTGTTAAAAATAGAATAAATAAGCCTGCAAAATGACACAAAGACGAAAAAATACTTATATTGTTTGAGGTTTTAATATGTCCAAATGCTCCTAATAACGGATATCCTATAATACCGGCTATGCGTAAAACAAATAAATTTATACAAAATATTTTCAAAATGTTATAAGCCGGCATCATAGGTTGACCGTAAAATACAGTAATTATTGGTTTTGCAAAAATATATAAAAACAAACTCATAATACCAAAACCAATAAAAGCTAAAAAGAAAATTTTTTTAAAAAGTTTTAAATCTTTGTTTTTGTTCATATATGGAAAAAATGGTGCTTCAAAAGAGGAGCTAAAAACATTTACCGCCCAAAAAATGTTATATGCTGCTACATAATATCCAACAGCAAGTTTTGAACCGATTAATCCCAGACAAAAAGTATTTGTATTGGCTGTTCCGTATGATGATAATCTTGTAAAGAAAAATTGAGTGCTGTATTTTAATTGATGTACTACAGATTTCCATTTTGGTATATATATTTTTATATCAAATCTTTTTGTTGCTACATATAAACTTATTATTCCGGCAACTATAGAACCTGTTGATGTCAAAATAGGCATCCACAAGTAATCATCAGGATTTTTAATAAAAATAAATAATAAAACCATGAATATTGTTCTTGATAAGATATTCAAAAACGTAATATATTTCATGTGTTCTATACCGACAAAAAACCATACGGGATAAATAACATTTCCTATGACTGTTATAAAAGATAAGATCATTAATAACCAATTTTCTCTTAATTGTGGTATAGAAAAGGTTAAAATAAGCATTATAATTATGCTTGTAAAAAACAATAATGTCTTTGAAACAAGAACTGAATTAAAAATGTTTGATAAAACCTTTTTATTTTCCCTGTGTGATGATATTTCTTTTGTTGCAGAAAGTTCAAAACCATAATCTATAAAAAGGACAAAATATTGAATAAAAGAAGCTGCAAAAGCAACAAGACCATAATTTTCCACCCCTAAAACACGGGTTTGATAAGGCAGCGTGATTAATGGAAACAAACACATTATCAGGTGTAATGCACCCGTTGCTATTGTGTTTTCAATCAGTTTTTTGTTTTTTTCCTTCATAACAATTTGATTTTATCATAAATACAAATTTGATTTATATGTTATAATTTTTTATGGATGTCTCTGTAATATTAGTCAGCTATAATACCAAAGAATTGACAAGAGATTGTCTTAAATCTCTTTATCAATATACTTATGATATAGAATTTGAAGTTTTTGTGGTTGATAATAATTCTCAAGACGGTTCTTGTGAAATGATAGAACAGGAATTTCAGCAGGTCAAATTAATTAAAAATCCTGATAACAAAGGTTTTGGTTCCGCTAACAACGTCGCAATAAGGCAAAGTTGCGGAAAATATATTTTTTGCCTGAATACCGATACCGTACTTTTAAATAATTCTATAAAACAATTTTTTGATTTTATGGAAAAAGAAGAAAATCAAAAAGTTGGTGCCTGCGGTTGTCAACTCTTGGATAAAGATATGAAAATACAACATTCTTACGGATGTTTACCGAGAATTTCAAGAATAATTTTAACTCTTTTCGGTATAAAACAATTATTTCCCAAATGGTATAACAAAAAGTATTTTGTATCTGTAAGTAACAGAAAGAATGAGAAAACTACAATAAATTACCTGAAACGAGAGGGAAGTAAATTCCACGTTACAAGAGGGAAAGAATGAATTTTACTATATTATAAACACTTCCGACTTTTTCATATTTTATGGTTTGAGGTAATTTATAATGTCAATTTAGTATCAATACCTAAAAACCAAATATATCAAAGATTTAAGGCAAAATGCAAAGATTAAAAACGGACTTTTGAGGTAATTAAAGGACATATTTGCTAAATTAATCTGACCGAAACTATTTTGCGGAAACTCGGCTAATATTCAAATATGTCGGGAGTTTTGGCGAGTTATAATCTAACGGATAAATTCAAAATATGGAATTGGGGTATAATTCGGTTGTCGTTTGAATTTTAGCCCTTTCCCAC
>JBJEGL010000058.1:0-3514 GCA_051875035.1 Candidatus Gastranaerophilaceae bacterium
AGTTGATGCGGGTACGCCTGAAACTTATTTAAAAATTAAAAATGTTCCAACTTTTGATAAAGTTTGGGAAAATATAAGAAAATATGCAGAAGCTCAAACTGAAAACAGAGGTCTTGCGAGAACAAAATATATTATTATTCCTGAAGTTAATGATACTGTTGAAGAACTCGAAAAATGGTTCCAATTGACCGTTGATGCAGGAGTAAGGTGGATTGTTCTTGATATCGAAGGTGGTTGGTATTCCTGGCATAAAGACAAAGTTCCTGCTCATATATACGAGCTTCTTGATTATGGCGTAAATCGAGCTAAAGAATTAAATATGATTCGTTGCGAATTATACGACAGAGCAAATGATATGACCATTCATCGGGGAGAATTCGGACATTGAGATACAAAAGCTGTACAAAAATAGAAAATGGTATAAATTTTGATATTGAGTCCATCAAATTATGTTGTCAGTACAGTGCTAAAGGCGGTGGGAATACGAAAGTTATTGAAAACTATTCCGGTGGTTATATTGATTGGGATAGTTTTTTTGCATTTAAAAAAACAATAAAAGATATACATAAATCAGGCGGTGTATATCACAAATGTGAAGGTTGTATTTATTTGGAAGAAAAGGACTGGCAAGAATTTGACGGATTTAATTTCTTTAATTTGGATTACTGGACTTATTGCAATTGTAACTGTATATATTGCCATACTCATAATAAAAAAGATATTTATAATACAAAGAAAAACTATGACTTTTTGCCAATATTAAAAGATATGATTAACAAAAATCTCCTTATGCGTGGCGGTCATGTTAGTTTCGGTGGTGGTGAAGTTTGTTATTTAAAAGAATTTGAAGAATGTCTTAAAATATTTTTAGACTATGATTATTTTATAAGAATTCACTCCGGTTGCATGGATTATTCAAAAGTGATTGAAGATGGACTCAGAAAAGGAAAAGTTGATTTAATTGTTTCTGTTGATGCAGGAACTGAGGAAATGCATGTTCGCATTAAGGAAATTAAAACTTTTGACAGAGTATGGAATAATCTTACTCAATATGCAAAAATACAACAAAATAATGGACTTGTAAAAGTTAAATATATAGTCATTCCCGGCATAAATGATACAAAAGATGAAATAAATATTTGGATTGATAAATGTATTGAATGCGGTATCGGATATGTAATTCAAGAAATAGAATCTCAGTGGTTTTATGCCAATAGAAAAAATATACCCGAATATATATATGATTTATTTTCTTACACGAAACAACTTGCAAACAGCAAAGGATTAGTATACGGTGAATATGAACGTGCAGCACATATGCTTGCAGAAAGACAAGAAAAGTTGTCGTCGGCTAAAGAAAAAAATACGCAAGATAGCAATAAACATCAACCGAAAGATGATATTTAAAAGGAACAAATAATGAAGTTTAATAGTTGTAATTGGATTACACATGGATTAAATTTTGAATCCGGTCATATTGAAATGTGCTGTTTAAGGTGTCATGTGGGCGGAGGAATGCTTCATCTCAGAGACTGCTATAATGGTGATATTCCGAATTGGGAAGAAATTTTCAAATTAAAAGAACCTTTTATACAGGAAAACAAACAAGGGAAAATTAATCCAAAATGTGAAGGTTGTTTTAATCTATATGAAAACGAATGGAATGAAGACAAACATTACTTCAATTATTTACACTTTAATCATTGGACTCACTGTAATTGTAAATGTATTTATTGCTTTACGGATTCAAACAAAGAATTTTATAACTCTCAAAGATATTATAACGTTTATCCTGTTGTAAAAGATATGTTTGAAAAAGGTTTCTTTGCTCCCGGAGGAGAAATAACCTTTGCGGGTGGAGAACCAACTATACTTGATGAATTTGAAGATTTGATAGATTTATTTATTGAATATAAAGTACCAAGAGTTGCAATACATACCTCAGGAATAAAATATTCCCCTGCAATAGCACGAGGTATTTCTGCTGGAATTGTCGAAGTCGTTTTATCTTTAGATGCAGGTTGTGCGGAAACATTTAAAAAAATAAAAAATGTTAATGCTTACGAAAAGGTTATTGAAAATACTAATCGGTATGCATTAGCCCAAAAGCCTAATTATCCGCCTCTTGTTGCAACAAAATATATTATGATGCCTCAAATTAACGATAATTTAAAAGAAGCGGAAAAATGGCTTAATATAACGTACAAAAACGGTGTACGTCTAATCGTTCTCGATATAGAACATGAATGGTTTAAAACACAAAGAGAAAAACATGCTTTTCCTCAACATGGACGGAACATATTAAATTTTATTCAAAAAAGAGCAAAAGAGTTGGGAATGCAAGTAATATTATATAATTTCGCAAGATATTTTATAGAAAATCAAAAAGATTTTATAAATTATGATTTTATACCATATAAATATGCTTCATACGGAAAAATAGAAAATGAGCAATAAATATCTTAAAGAAATTATAGTCATCTCTTCTCCAATTATGATTGGAAATTTAGGACATACTTTAACAGGTGCTATTGATGTTTTTGTTGCAGCAAAACATAGTGTAAATACACTTGCTGCGATTGCAATTGCAAATTCAATTTTGTTCACCGTCTTTATGTTAGGAATAGGTCTTTTAATTGGTATTTCAATTCTTTTATCCAATTACAGAGGAGAAAAAAAACATACTAAGAAATTTTTTATATCAGGAGTTATATTATCACAGATATTAGCATTAATAACGTGGGCTGTTATTATCATTATTACATTTTTTATTCCTAATTTCGGATTTGAAAAACATCTTATAAAAGATATTCAAGAATATTTATTCATAACTTCTTTTTCAATATTTGGAATGTTTTTGTATCAAGGAATTAAAGAGTTTTTACAAGCACATGAAATAGTCAATTTTCCAAATTTAATATTACTTGCAGCAGTTTTTCTAAATCTTATATTAAACTTTATTTTAGTTTTTGGTTGGGGTCCAATACCTTCACTCGGTGTCATAGGACTGTCCGTTGCAACTTTAATTGTAAGAACTCTTTTAGGACTTACAATGGTAATTTATACCCGTAAAATTATCACTACACAACAACATCAACAGGAATATAATTTTCAATATATGAAAAATGTTATAAAAATCGGTTTTCCTATTGGTATAGCATTATTACTTGAGTTTTTAGCATTCAATATAATAACTATCTCAGTCGGAAGAGAAGCCGGTATTCTTGCCGCAACTCACAATATTTTAATAACATTAGTTGATGCAACATTTATGATACCGTTGTCTATTTCTTCGGCAATAGCAATTAAAGTAGGTTTCTTCAACGGTGCGAAAAATTTAAAGGAAATAATAAATTATGGAAAAATAGGAGTTTCAATATCTACAATATTTATGATTTTTTGTTCGATAATCTTTCTTTTAAAACCCGAATTTTTTATAGGAATATTTACTAAAGATAAACAAATAATGGAAGTTGCTCTCCCAATTGTATCTTTATTTGCACTGTTTGAAGTT
>JBJEGL010000059.1:0-3506 GCA_051875035.1 Candidatus Gastranaerophilaceae bacterium
AGCGGTTTTGGCGAAATTTTGCCCCTTTCGGAAGTCTTTAACTATGAACTTTTTGACGTATTAGGCATGCTTTCTGAAAATTCCGAAGAAAAATATTCATCTCAAATTTCTGCAATTATGCTGCGTGCTTTTGCTAAATTTAATACTATATGCTCTAATGATGAATATACTTTTGATGAGGATAAAAACACAAAAGAAGAACTCAATGAAATTAATCGATTGTTAAATTCTTTCGGTTCGGAATATTGGAAAAATTGCGAAAAAAATATAGAATTAGAACTTTCTGCCGAAAAAAGAAGGGTTCTTTCCGCATTAAACGTAATTAAAGAACAGAATATTCAATCTTCTATTCCTGCAATTGCCGATATGATTTATGAAAATCAGGATGAAACAGTTATTTGCGAAGGCTTATCCGCTTTAAAACAATTCAATTCGATTTCTCTTGTTGATAAAAATGACATTATGCCTTATTTTACCAATGAAACTCTAAAAGCAATTGTTGAAAGTTACTATTAATAGCAGTTTATAGAGCTTATTAAGATTTGTTAATTTGGGTTAACCTTTGAAATCCATGAGTATCAAGTGTTTTAAAAAACAGTTAAAAAAATAAGCAATTTTTTGGATAAGAAATACTTTATATAAGAGTCAGAGGATATTAACGAAGGCTCGAAGATAAATGATTGAGCCGATTAAACAAGGTTTTACTCTCTCTCTCTTAATATCCTCGTGTTTATTTGATGTTTGCTTGAGATACAGCAAACTTTTTTTTGCGTATTTATAACCTGTCACGAGGTTTGAGAATTTTTTGCACCGAGTTTGAGAATTTTTAATATCTTAAAAATATATTTAAACAATATATTTTTATTTTTGTTTTAGGTTTTGTTTCGTCTGCTAAAAATTTTTTAATTTTTAAAATAATTTATTATGTATAACTTTAAAAAGAACAGGAGAAAACAGATGCAAACAAACTCAGTAAAGGAATTAATTACCTTTTTATCAGGTCAGAACATTACGACTTTTGACGAAAACGTTTTAATCTTTTTGAGAGAAGGAAACAGAACACAAAGAGCAGAAGAAATTCTAAGGAATGGTTTTATCAGGACATCTAATGCCGACATTAACATAATTGTTGCGGAAAATACTGAAGGATATTTTGAAATCCGCATTATTGCAGACAGTGGCAGATTTACGGGCAAACAAATCAACAAGTTTGCACAAGAAATTGAAATGTGTCTTTCGGGTGTCGAAAACCTTGAACTTCTCGTATCTAATCGTAGTGATATAGATAAGATATTGAGATATATTTTTATTTACGACAATTAAATCTTAATGCCTTATTCTTGGGGGAATTACACCCCCAAGAAGTTTACATTATACTCAAGTGTCTTTTGTTTAGTTTTTTATACTAATAATTTCTTATTAATAATTCTTTATAGGTTCTGTCTTGGATATTCCTATTATTTATTCCTTTTTGTCTTTCTACTTCTATGATTTTAAAATCCTTATATAGTGTTCTGATTTTTTCAGAATCATCATAAGATAATAAAAATCTACCTTTTATATTTTTTAGTAATTGTGAAAGTCTTTCATGTTCAAAATCTTTAGTCGAACATACATTATAGCCCTCTCCACAAGAGTATGGCGGGTCAAGATAAAAGAACATTGTTTCTCTGTCATAATCGGTAATCAAGTCAAAAGCACTTTTATGTTCAATTAAAACCTTATCTAACCTTTTTGATATTTCGGTTATTCTTTCAATAATGCCGTAAGCTGATTTTATTCCGCTGCTTTTTGATGTTCCAAAAGTTTTTCCTTTTGCCCCAAAAGAACGATTAATAATATATAAAAATCGGGCTGCTTTTTGAATATCTGTTATTCCTTCACAAAATATTTGTTGCTCAAATTGTTCTCTGCTCGCAAGCATATAACACATTTGTCTTGCTATTTCGCAAGGATGATATTTTACTACATTAAATAAATTAATAAGTCTTGAATCTAAATCATTATATACTTCAAGTTCTGCCCATTTTTCTTTATAGAAAAGTACCCAAGCACCACCGCCGAAGGGTTCTATATATCCTTTTATATTATTTGGTATCATTGTGGCTATTTTTTTTCTTAAAAGACGTTTACCACCTATCCAATTAATTAAATACCTGTAATTTTTCATTTTTTTTTCCTTTCATGCTTTTTATTTCTGTTAAAATAAATGAACAGGTGGTCATACGTATTTATGATTATTCATATAAGAGCTGCAACTCTTATATGAACGGGGCATTTCTGCCTTGCCTGTATTCTTCGGATTTTTTAGACGGTATTCCAAACCGCATTTTTTATTTCTATTCAATTTTCAATGTACGATATTTTTAAAGTGCTTTTAAATTCTTTTTAAAGGTTATTTAAAAACAATTCTCTTTCTGTTTTACGGCGATTGGTCAAGCCCTCGCAGGGAACAAGTTTTCCGTTTTTGAGGATTTTGTTCCAACGAAGAAATTGAGCTGCAGCTCCCGAATAATCATTTTTATTCAGAAGTTTTAACATTGTTGAACCTCTGAAAGCACTTGTGCCGATATTGAAAACAAAGGAACAAAGTGTATCATACATATTTTGCGTAAGTTGAACCTTTACAACCTCGTTGATTGTCTTTTCGACATTTTTAATGTCGTTTTTAAGAAGTTCCGTTGCCTGTTCCTGCGTAATTATTTGACCTTTGAAAACATCTTTGCCCGTATGTCCGACACCGATTGTTAAAGTTCCTTTAACTGTTCCGCCCAAACTGACAGGCTTTCCCGTATAATCGTCATAAGCCTGCAAACGACAGCCCTCAAGTTCTTTGATAAGTTTTATTCCGTTCTCCGATATTTCCATTTAATTTTCCCTTTAATATTAAATATATATATAATTAATCTAATACTTTGATTAGTTTTACGTTTTCAATGCGGTTTTTTCGCAAAAGTATCTCGCATTTTCCATTGTGTCCTGTACCGATATCAGCACTTCATCTTCTTTGTCCTTGCCGTTTTGGCTGACTTTAACGCATTTCCAAATCCAAATCATTGCTTACATTCCTGCAGATGTTCTTTGAGTTTCAGAACGGCATCTTCAATCTCGTTCGAGATTTTTTCAAACAAAATGTTCTCAATGAGCGGCTTGAACGGCTTTAATGCGGCAGGGTATTTTATAAAATTGCAAATCATTTTGAAAGCAAGCATTTTCTTTTCTTTACCAATCTTATTGAATGCGAACTCTGCCTGATAAACGGCAACAAGTGCAAAGTCCGCAATTTGTTTCTGAATGTCGTCCAAAACTCCGCTTTCAAGAATGATGTTGTAAATTTTTTTAGACAAACCGTATTCTTTGGCAAGTTTAACAAGTCCTTGCAAAAAACCTAAAATGATGAAAATTATTTTATTTTTTGTTTCTTTTTGCATTTTAAATCCTTTTTTAGAACGGTATTTCATCTTCTCCAATTAAGTCGCTTTGCGGTATTTGAGGATATCCTAAAT
>JBJEGL010000060.1:0-3484 GCA_051875035.1 Candidatus Gastranaerophilaceae bacterium
TTTCTAATAACATCTCTTTTTTTAAAACATCTCTTTTTAAACTTTTAATATCATGAACAAGTTCAATTTCATTGATAGAAGTATTCTCTTGAGAATAAATCATTACAACTATTTCACCTTTAAGAGTATGTGTTTCAAAATAATCTATAATTTCTTTTACCGTACCGGTTTTTATTTCCTCAAAAATTTTTGTTAATTCTCTTGCAACAGTAATTTTTTTATTTTCACCATAAAAATCCGAAATTGCAGCCAATACATCTTTTAATCGGTTTGGTGACTCATAAAAAATAGTATTAATCATTGCAAATTTTTCAAATATTTCTTTCCTCTTTTGCTCAGTACGAGGCATGAATCCAATAAAAGCAAAAAATTCATTGTTTCTTGGAACAACTGATAAAAAAGCTGTTAAAGCACTCGCACCAGGAATAGGCACAATTCTATGTCCCAACGCAATAAGCTCTTTTTCTAAAACACATCCGGGATCACAAATTCCTGGAGTACCTGCATCAGAAACTAAAGCAACAGAACCGTTTTCTCCTAAAATATCCGATATTTTACTACTTCTTTCTTTTTCGTTGAATTTATGACAATCAATAACATTTGTAACAATATTATATTTATCAAGCAAAATCCTTGTATTTCTCGTATCCTCGCAGGCAATACAATCAACACTTTTTAAAATTTCTACAGCACGAAAAGTAATATCACCAAGATTACCTAAAGGAACAGCAACAGCATACAATGTACCCATTACAACCTTCTTAATCGTTTATCTGGAGTAATAGACTTATCATCAAAATTGGAAAAAGACTTATGCAGACCCGTAACCTCAAGTATTTGCAATATTTCCGGTATAGCATTTTTTATGTAAAGTTTTTTTCCATTCAGAATTGCAACTTTTTGAATATCTGAAATTTTACGAATGTCTTGCAATGCAATATTTTCTATATTTGAAAAATCTAAAGATATATTTTCATTTCTGTCAATGCTTATTTTGGATATTAAATCAATATTCAAATTTGTTTTCATTACAATATTTTCCCGATTATTGGCTATATACAAATAGTCAACAAAATGTTGTTCAATTATGTATATAGTAATATAAATATTAAATTATATCAAATTTTTAAGAAAATTTAATATGACCATGCTGCCCATGACTTCAATATCTTTAAAGGTTGGCAACTTTTTTAAATTCACGGAAACGAAGTCCGTTATTTTCAAGCATTTTAGGTAAAACATTTTTGGGATTTGTCGCAAACTTAGGCAAAAAAGAATCATGAATTGCATTATTTTTTGATTTTTTAATTTTTGCTCTTAAAGTTTTTAATTCACGTATACGTTTTTGTTCAGCTTCAATCTTTTTATGACGTACAACTTGTTCAGCAGCACTTTTTCTTATTTTTTCTTTACGTAACACAGAAAAACAATAAATATTTTTGAATGCACAAATAAGGCTTATTAACAGAAAAATAGTTAAAGAAACAAACCCCAGATTTTTAAAAGTTGAAAACACTGGAATTAAAGAATAATCTTTGGCATATAACAGCTGGTATCCATTAACATTTTTGGCAGAAATATTTATATAAGCATTATTCCCATTCTGCATAACACTAATACTGTCACAATTTTGAGAATTATCACATATAGTTTTCACATTATCCGCAACATTAGTATTTTTTAGCTCAATTTTAATTTCATTATCTGAGAGTTTTACTTTTTTAACAGACGAATTCATATTTGTATCAAGAATTATTTGTCCGCCATTGATGCCTGATTTTATTTCGACAGAATTCAAGCTGTTGGCAAAAACTCCTGAACCTGAACACAAAAGGCACAAACAAATAAAATATTTAATTAAACTATTTAACATCAATAGTCTTCTCCAGATTGCATATATGGTAAGAATATCTTTTTTCCATTAAAAAAACATTGACCGAAATATTAAAAAATTTTTATTAACCAATAGGTTAATAAAATTTTCTTTTCAACCAAAAATATGATGACTTTAGAAATATTAATATTAGGCGACAAAATGGGAAAAAATATGCTAAAATCAAGTAAATAAAGTAGAAGGGTTTTAAATATGTTTAATTTTCTGTTACAAAAAACAAAGAAACAAGTTCCGGACGAAAAAGCAAAAGAATTAACGATGTTTCTTAATAAATTAAAAGAAATATACCGAGGCGAAGATATTTCCGAAGGCAGAAAAGCATATTTACGCCGAATAATAGAAAAATACGGATACCTTCCTTATCCTCATATAAGAGCTTTAGAAGAACTTAATGCTGCAGATACACTATACGGACTGCAAATAAAATGGAAATTAAACGGCGTTTTTGAAAACGATTCTTTTAAATTTAATAAAGGAGAAATTTCACCTGTTGAAAGATATAATATTAATAATTCAAGCTGGATGAAACATGAGCAGCATAATATTAAATTGATAAACCTTGCAGCTCTGGGAAACGGAAATTATTCCCCTGCTCCAGGAAATTTTGTTGACTGGCTAAAACAGATATTAATATTGCCTTCAGGAAATATAGAAAAGCAAATATTAGCTACAACAATATATCTGATACCTTTTCATCCCAGAGATTTTGGATGTGCATATCTTCCTTCATCAACAGGTATCGCAGATTCCGTGAAAGACAGTTACCTAACAGGCAAACTCGGTATCAGTGCAGAAGAACAGGTACAATTGTTTATAACATTGGCACAACTTGCGGGACACCCTGTCATTTATGATATTTTGCCGCAAACAAGCAGATTTTCAAAAGAAGTTCTTGCTAATCCTTCAATAGTACGTTGGTTTGATGTTAAAAATCTTATTGAATCATTGGATAAGGAAATTGATAAAATTTCAGATGAATTTGTTTCAAAATATGGAGAAGATGATGCGAAAGTTGTAAGAAGCATCGCCAAAAGCATATTAAGAAGCGGTTCCGATGACATTAGCGAGCACTATAAACCTATTTTTGAAGAACTAACCCAAAAGCTGCAGCCAAAAAAGAAAATCATTTCCGAAAAAATGGCTGTTAAAGCAGAACAAATAAAACTTGCAAAAAAAGTTGCAGATATAGTTTCTCAAATCGAAAATACACCAAGTGAAAAAATTCAAGATGAATGCGATATAACAAAGCAAGGAGAAATCATATCCGAACTTATATCAAGAGGTCTTTGGTCTGTTCCTGGCGGTGCATGGTGTTCTGCAGGCATTCCGATTTTTGAAAAAATGTCTGAAACAGGTGATTATCCAACCTTTAAACATTATGATTATAAAGGAAATGACGTAAGCAGATATGCAAATTTGGACTGTCAAAGCCCATTTTATTTTGTATATCTTGAAAACGGTGAATTTAACAACAATGTCATCAATTACTTTATCTCTAAGGTAAAAAAACTAAGAAAAACTTACGCATTTGACGGAATTAGATTTGATCATATTGACCACGTAGTTGATGAATTTTCACAAAAAGGCGAC
>JBJEGL010000061.1:0-3470 GCA_051875035.1 Candidatus Gastranaerophilaceae bacterium
GCCCTCTACATTCTTCAAAACTGTTTTCTTTTCGTAAAGGTCAAGAATACATTTTACTAATTCAGTCGGTAAATACTGCTTTGTATAAACGTGTAAATTTGATATTCTGATACTGTCCCAAGTGTAGAACATTTTTATTACATCAAAGTCAATGTTTGTTATGCTTGTACATATCATATCGGCACAAACTACACGCCCGTTGTTTTCAACTACATTTGAATGTTTGAAACATTTTGAAACGCTTATAGGGTTTTCGTGTGGTTCTTTTGCAATAAGATTTTCAAACATAATGTCAAAAACTGATAAATATTTATCGGGGTTATTGATATACATTTCAAATTCTTCTTTGCTTTTTAAGTCCACTTTTACCGCCCTTGACATCGGGAATTTTTCTGATACCATTACATAGGGATATGAACTTGTAAAGTCATAGCTTGAAACATTGTCACAAACTGCACCGCTGTAATAAGCGTTTGCGTGTGTGAAACCGCCTTGAAATGCCCTTTGTAATAAGTTAAATTCTTTCATATTTGATATTGTTAGTTCGTGAATTAACTTATAATAGCGGTTGTTTCTGCTGTGTGTATTCGGTAAATACAAACAGTTTTTGCGGCAAAATTGCCGTACATATCCCGTTTTGGTTATCGGTAAATTTGTTATACCTCTTTCATCTTCGATTTTTTCTTGTATATATGCCATTACTACACGATCGTCATTTACACAATACTTTATTTCTTTATCTGTTAAAGGTGTTTCGCTATTCCTCATAAGTGAATAATCTAAATCACCCGTCATTTTATCAACTTTATATCTTAAAAGCTGTTTACCTAAATTTGCAAGGCTGTAACCGCTTAAAAGGTAACTACAACGAAATTCAATGAAGTTTTCAGTTACTGCATAAATCGGTTTACGTTCATCTATTGCAAACACCTTGTACCAATTTACCCACTTACTTAAATACTGAAATTCATATGATAAATTATGTACAAACACCATTAAACGCTTTTTTTCGTCAAGTCTTAATATAGTAGCAATTTTGTCAAGCATTGTGAAAAATTCTTCCCACGTTCTACCCATAATAACACGCCCGTTAATACCGAACTGCCAAACATACATTATTGCCCGTTTTTCGGGGTTGTAATTCGGGTCTACTTGCTTACGTTGCATTTTGGTTATATAGTCTATTTGTTCGCCGTTTTCGTCAACATAGAATGACGTTGTTTCAATATCGAAACTACAAGGCACATTAAAATAATATATGCCTTTATTGTTACCTACTGTCATAGTGTTGTTTACACTCATTTTCAACACTTGTTCAATGTCAGACGGCTTGTAAATGGGACTATCTGTTACAAAGTCTATTCTTCTTTTATTGCCCAAATACTTCACCCCTTAACGTTATAGCTTAAAGCCGTTTATCAATGTTTCATAAGCGTTTGCAACTTCTTCCGCTGTACTGTCGATATTTTGCTGTAATTCTTCTGCAATGTACTTTGCTTCTTCTTCCATTTGCGTTGAACTGTCTTTACTTGTTCGGCTGTAAACCTCTTGCATAAATTCGGAATACGGCAACGCTAACAGTAATTGACTTTCAACTTTATTGTAGCCGCCTATAACTTGTTCTCTAATTGCTTTCCACAAGTCATCATCAATATTCATTTGTTGTTTTACTTGCTGTTCAAATTCTCTTGCACCTGCCGCCGAACTTGTAGGCTGATTGAGAAATGAAATAGCTTTTGCATATTCTTTTTTAAGACTTTTCCAATCGTTGCCCGTGTTGCCGAAACCGCTAACACTAAACTTTGAATAGCCTTTTACATCACCTTTACCAAGTGCGGCAACGGCGGGACTAAAAACGCCGCTTTTCTCTATATTCTGAATACGTCTGTTTGCCATTTGAAACACACGGCGTATTTCTTTACGCATTGTGGGACTTCCCTCTATACTTTCAATAATATCTTTTTTGACTTTGTTTTTAAGTCCCTTTGCTACTCTTGTACTAACTGAAACTTTAATTGCCAATATAACACCCCCAAACAACGGGTATAAGGGTAAAGCCGTAAAGCCTTACCCCGTTACCCTCTTACTTATTCCATATCAACAAAGTTGATACCGAAACAATCACGGTTGAACTTGTCATTGTGGTAAATGTAAATTTCAAAACCTACATTACCGTTGTTAATGTCTGCAATAGCTTCATCGTCTGCAAGAATGTCCCTTGCAATGTCAAGCATATGTGACGGTGCATTTACAAAACAGTTGTTTGTTGCAAGCACGGGTGCTTCACCAAACTTTGACTTTGTGTTAATGTAAATAGCTGTCAACGGGTAAATCATTTCTTTACCGTTGTTGTTGTAAAGGTCTGCAAGGCTTTCATATTCAAAGTTGCTTGTATCAACGTTGAACTTTCTTGCACGGTTGTACTTACTTGCGAATTTTGACATAATAATGTACCTCACTTTTTATAAAATTTATTTTGTAGTCAACTACAATGTAGCGACTAATCAACATTGTTAATAATGCCGTCAATGAATGTTGCAAATTCTTCAAGTTTTACGCTTGTTTCGCTGTCAATCTGTCCCAAGTCTAAAACTTTTGAAATGTTCTTTGCAATGCTTTCAAGTAGCTTTGTTGTTTTGTCCATTTCTGCACCCCCGTCATCTTCGGCGGCGTTTTCGTCCCCGTCTGCTTCATCGTTGCCGCTGTCAAGTTCGCCGTTTTTGTAACTCTTGACTACTTCACGAATTTCTTTTGTTGACATAGTAGGCGAAATATATTTTTGTTGGTCAAGTTCTACCGCTGTATCGGGTTCAAGGCTGTTTAATTCAATTAACTGTGATACCGTATAATCGGCGTTATCGTGTGTTAATATACTTACATAGCCTTTACCCGTTGGACTTGCTTCAATGAACTTTTCGGCGGCTGTTGTCAGCTTGTAAACCATATTCTTTTTATACCCGAAAAGCTGTTCGGCATAATCGAAAACATCTTTGAAACCGTCATCTTCAAATAAGTTTTCATTTCTGATAACAAGTAACCTTGCTGAAATTTCAAACATATTTCTTTTTGTTGCGGTCATCAGCTTTTCAATAGCCTTTGTATGTTGCATTAACTTCTTATTATTAAAATGAAGTTCTTGTTGCGGCGTTATTGCTGTTTCAAACGTTGCCATAATTTCATTTGACATTGTTGTTACCACCTTTCTTAAATTGTATCTTTATTATATCACACGACTACAATTTTGTCAATAGCTTTGTAGTCAAATTGTAGTTAAAATTATAAAAATAGCAAATTGCACAAACAACACAAAAAATATTTTAATAGAATTATGCAAGTGTTACAAGTCGGTTCATATCGGTTCAAAAAGTGTTCAATATCGGTTCTATCGGTTCAAATAATATACAAATTTGATACATTATTTTTGTTTATATTGCCACTTGACACAACTTGTCAATACCCTTTTCAAATTT
>JBJEGL010000062.1:0-3460 GCA_051875035.1 Candidatus Gastranaerophilaceae bacterium
TATTACAAAGATGACAGTCTTGAACTTGCAAAATATATTCACAAATCAATAATGTCCGGTATTAATGAAAATAACAGAGGTGTTTTAAAATCAAGATTTTATGTAATCAGACATACAAATACTCCTGCTGTTCTTCTTGAATTAGGTTTTATCTCAAATGAACAAGAACGAGAATTATTAAAAGACAAACAAAGACAGAAAAAAATGGCAGAGTTGATTACAGAAGGTATAATTAACTATCTTAATAATACAGGCAGCAGCAAATGAATAATAATCCAATAGGTGTATATGATTCTGGTATTGGGGGACTGACGGTTTTTTCAAAACTTGTAAAACTTTTACCCCAAGAAAATTTTATCTATTTTGGTGATACCGCAAATATTCCGTACGGTACAAAATCAAAAGACGAATTATTAAAAATCACGCATAAAATAATGAATTTTTTTGCCGAACAAAATGTTAAAGCTGTTGTAATGGCTTGCAATACAACTTCGGCAGTTGCTTATGAAACATTAAAAGATGATTTTGATTTTAAAATATATCCTCTGATTCAAACTGTATGTAAAATTATTGCAAATGAAGATGTAAAAAGAATAGGAACTTTATCAACGGAAGCAACGGCAAATGCACATGCATACAGAACGTATATACAAAAACAAAATTCTGATATAGAAGTTATAGAACACGGTTGTCCGGGAGAATGGGTAGAATGTGTGGAAAATGGCACTCAAAATTCTCATATACAAATAATACGAGAGCATTTAAACATTTTATTAGAAAAAAACGTTGATAAAATTATTTTAGGTTGTACTCATTATCCTTATTTAAAAAATATTCTTGTCGAATATTCAAAAAAAGATATTTTTATAGACCCGTCTGAATATTTCGCAAAATTTATTGCTCAGGATATGCAGTTCAGTGAAAATAAAGCTGAGAAAAAATTACATGAACCTGAATTTTATGTAAGTTCAGAACCGGAAAAATTTCAAAAATCATCAAAAATATTCTATAATGTTAGCAGGTTACCAAAATTAAAAAAATAATAAGGACGAATTATGAAAAAGATAATTTTAACATTTGCATTATTTATGTATACCGCTCTCGGAGCTTTTGCCGAAACACTTATTGGTGTTGCTATGTCAAATTTTTCAACCGAAAATCCCTCATCAGGCTTTGCCGTCAAAATCCAAGAGGATTTTTCTCTTGATAATATTAAAACTTATAAGGCAGGTACAATTTTTTACGGAAATGTAACAAAAGTTGTACACGGTCAAATTGGTAAGAGAAAAGGTTATTTTGAATTTGTACCGACACACTTTGTGGATAAAAACGGTACTTATGAACTTTATAGAAGAGATTTAAGTGTAAAAGTATCTTTTTACAAACCCTTTAATAAAGACTCTGCAAAAAGTCTTGCAGAATCGGGTATTACTACTGCTGCGGGCATGATTTTTAATGTACCGTTTGTTTCACAAGGTGTTTCCTTTGTAAAAGGAGTTTATAATCCCGAAGGAGATGAAAACAGAGTAATTAGCGGCTTTAAAAAAGTTTATAAAGACTCTCCTGTCTCTTACATTGAAAAAGGTGACGAATTTTATGTCCATATTGGGCAAGAAGTTAAATTAAAAATCGGGGACAACGATTAATAAATGAAGAAAATTTTTGTTTCCTTTATTTTATTGTTTTGTTTTGTAATATTTATTATATTTACCGATTTTTTAGCATATTCCATTGATTATGCTTCAACTGTAAAAAGGGCAAAAACGTACAACACCAGTTATTTGCCCTTTAAATACAGAATTGTACTCAATAAATTTTCTAAAGAAAATTTTCTCAATTTCAACAATAATATATACAGAAAATCATTAAATACGGACTCACAACTAAAACCAATATACATATTTGGTTGTTCGTATGCATACGGACATTATCTTAAAGATGAGGAAACATTTGGTGCAAAGCTTGCACAATATACAAACCGCCCCGTATACAACTTTGCATATCCCGGGTGGGGTATTCAGCATTCATTATTTCTATTGCAAAATTTAAAATTTCCCGAAACAAAACAACCTGAATATATTATCTATGTTTATATGTCAGACCATATACGAAGAATGAATGCAAAGTGGTTTGCTGCAACCGATGATTCACAAAATCTTGTATATAAAGATGCGGATGGCGTATTAGTTGAAAAATCATGCTTTTCTGCTTTTTATCTATACAGAAAATTTACAGCATTATTTAACTCCTTTTATTGCAAAGATATTCGCAACAAAGAAATTTTATATAACCGCTTTTTAAAATATATAGATAATGTACAAAATGAAATACAAAAGAAGTTTCCTGAAAGCAAATTTATAATCGTAGTATATGATGATAATCTTAACTTTGACTGGTCAGAAATTGAAAAAAAAGATATAAAAGTTATTAAAGTTAATGACATTGTTAAAGATATATACTCTCCTAAATATATGCGAAAAGATATGCATCCAAACAGGTGTGCCTGGGAAGTTTTAACCCCAAAAATAATAAAAGAATCAAAGATACTGTAAGTTACTTATCATACAAATGACATTTTACAATGTGATTACATAGAATTTCGTGAAAAGAAGGAATTTTATCTATGCAGCAAGGCATAACTTCAGGACATCTTGTATGAAATTTACAGCCCGAAGGTAAGTTCTTCGGTGAAGGTACATCTCCTTTTAAAAGGATTTTTTTTGTATTAATTTCTTTAGAAATTAACGGAACAGCATTGAGCAGGGCTTTTGTATACGGATGTTTAGGGTTTTTAAAGAGTTCTTCATTAAAGGCTGTTTCAATAATTTCGCCAAGATACATAACTGCTGTTCTGTCGCAAATATGCCTTACAACGCTTAAATCGTGTGAAATAAAAAGTATTGTAAGATTTAACGTTTCTTTCAACTCCTTTAATAAGTTTATAATCTGTGCTCTAATGCTGACATCTAATGCACTTACAGGTTCATCCGCAACAATAAACTCAGGTTCTAAAATTATTGCTGAAGCAATTGATATTCTTTGTCTTTGCCCGCCTGAAAATTCGTGAGGGTAATAGAAAAGAGCAGTTTTATCAATTCCTGTTAATTCACAAACTTTTTCAATTTTTCCTTGTATAACTTTTTTATCATTTTCACCATGAATAAGCAATGGTTCTTTTAAAATATCATATATTGTCATTCTCGGATTGAGACTTGCATAGGGGTTTTGAAAAATCATTTGTACAGATTTGCGAAAGTTTTTTAAATTTTTAATCTCACTTTTTCCGTTATATAAAATTTCACCGGAAAAAGAATTTTCAAGTTTTAAAAGACACCTTCCGAGAGTGGATTTTCCGCATCCGGATTCACCTACCAACCCTAATCTTCCTCCTTTGTAAATATCTAAAGAAACATCATTTACGGCCTTGATAAAACTGTCGGTTTTTCCTCCGAAAACTGAT
>JBJEGL010000063.1:0-3452 GCA_051875035.1 Candidatus Gastranaerophilaceae bacterium
AATGTCGCAGATAAAAGTGCAGAAACAGGGCTTGGGGATTCCGAATGTGCATCAGGCAGCCAAAAATGCACGGGTGCTAATCCCATTTTTGTGCCTATTCCGAACAAAATAAAGACAAACGATGTATTTAACCAAAACTTATCAAAATTTTGGGCATTACCGATTAAATCCGTATAATGCAAAGAAGGCATATTTCCGGTAGCAATTGTCAACAAAATTATTCCTACAAATGCAAGAGCAATACCTATTGAGCAAATGAAAACATATTTCCACGCTGCCTCAATTGAATGTTTTGTCTTGTTGAAATAAATTAAATATGCACTTGCAAGTGTTGTTGCTTCTATGAATATCCAAGCTAACCCTATTCCGTTTGATAATATGCTTCCGCTCATAGATAATACAAAAATCAATATCATTGCGGAATATCGAGACATTTTTATATCAGAAAAGTTCATATTTTTGCTGTAAGCATTATTGTAAAATGCTACGGCTATAAAAACTATCGATAAAATTGCATAAAAAATATAATTTGATGCCGAGAGTGCAAAATACTTATTATTTGTAATTATTCCTGGGTTTGTAATATAAAACAGACTCAATGCTCCGTGAAATATAGCATATAATGTTATCAATACATTATTTATAGTCTTGTTTTTTGTAAGTAAAATAATTATGCAAAAAATTATTGGTAATATCAAAACTGTATTAATCATTGTTTTCACAATCCTTTAAATCTGATAAATGAGCTACTTCCATATCATTAAATTCCGTATTTATTTGGGAGGCAAACAAGCCCAATATATACACAGCAATAAATATATCAAGTAAAACACCAATGTTTACCAGCATAGACATTTCTTTTGACGTAGAAAGGGATAAAAGAAATATTCCGTTCTCCATTGATATGAAAGCTATTACGTGTGAGAGTATTTTGTGTTTGATAGTAATTAACCATAAACTTATAATTATAGTTGATAATGCAATACCAAAACAAATAGGATTTACCATACTTAATGCAGGAATTTTTATTAAAGAAAATAAAAATCCGCCAAACAAAATTAAAGAAGAAATAATAAGGCAGTAAAAATGTGCAATGTTTGCATCAGAATCCCTGTTTGAATGTGTATTATTCAATATTTTTGTTAAAAATATCGGTATAATTCCAGCTTTTACAATTAAAGTTTCTATTATTAGAAATATTGTCATTACAAGCGGATAGTGAGAAAAATTTGATGTACATATTAAAAATAACAATATACCTTGAACGGATAGAATATTGATATGCGTTTTTAATCTGCTTGTTGCCGATAAATATAAAACTGATAAGCCAAATAATATGATAAAACCGTTTGCCATTTTATACTCCATATAATTTCACAGCTGCCAATGATGCTATTACAAGGGCTAATGAACTCATTATGAAAATAAATTCAAAAACATGACTCATTCTAAATCTTGCCATTGTAGCTTCAATTGTTCCTATCAATAATGATAACAATACAAATACCGCTATAAATAAAAATATCTGATTATATATACCGATTTGCTGAGGAATAATGAAGTTTGCAATTAATGACATTATTATAACCATTTTGATACCGCAGCTCCAGGTCAACAAAGCTAAATCTATTCCCGAATTATCAAGAATCATTACTTCGTGAATCATTGTTAACTCAAGATGAGTTGTCGGGTCATCAACAGGAACTCTTGAACATTCAGTCAACAACATTATTAATAAGGCAATTACTGCAAAAATTATGATTAAAATTCCAAAATTTCCGGAATTTTGAAGAACATTGTTAATCGCATTAAACGAAAAATTACCGCTTAATGCTGTTACCGTAGCAAGTATCATAAAAAATGCAGGTTCAACTATTGTTGTAAAACAAGCTTCTCTGCTTGCTCCCATACCTTCAAAACTTGAGCCGGTATCCATTGCGGAAATTAATGCAAAAAATTTGCCAAATCCTAAAATATAAGAAAAAATTATAAATGCTCCTGTTATATTTATTATGGAAATGCCTGCAATCATCGGTGCAAGCAATCCTGCAAAAAATGTTGTTATAAAAACCACTATTGGTGTTATTGTAAAAATCCAAGTTGTTGTACTGCTTATAACTTGACCTTTTCTAAAAAGTTTAACCGTATCATACAAGGGTTGAAATATTGAAACACCTTTTCTTCCGCCCCAAAAAGCTTTTGTCTTTTTTATTAAGCCTATCACAAAAAATGGTGCAATAAGCATTATGATTGTATTTATTATTGTTATGTAAATTGTATTTTCCATTTTTATATTGTAAATACTCCAATTAATGCCAAAACTAAAAATATTAATCCAAATTTAAGATATTGCTGCAAATCCCCGTTCTGAAGTTTTTCAAATTTAGCAAGAAAGTCTTCATTAAAATGAACAAAAGGTTTTATAAAGTATTCTTCTTCAATATCTTCTATATGTGTTTCATAATGTGCTTCTTTGGGAAATAAATTTTTAGGTTTTTTTATATCTGCTATTTTTTTAAATAAGGGTTTTAGACTGCCTAAAAACGGTTCTGCATAAGAAGATGCACTATATTGCATCTTTGGATTTAAACGGTTATAACCGCATCCCCATGTCGTATGCTTTATTTGATTTTTGTAAATTATTTTCTTTATAAAAATAGCGATAATGATTGTTATAAGCATGCTTGATGAAATAAACGAAACTTTTTGCATAATATCCGTAATATAAGTAAATTCTGCAATCTTATTAAAAGATACTCCGAACGATGATATCGGATAATACAACATTCTAAAAATAAATTGAGGCAATAAACCAATTATTACTATGAATACTGCTAATATTGACATTGGTATAATAAATATATCAGACGTATCATTAGTTACATTTTTAGCAGCTTCTGTTCTTGCTTCTCCGAGAAAAATAATACTGAAAGCTTTTGTAAAACATAAAATTGCCATTGTTCCGACTAAACCAAGCCCTGCAATTGCAATTAAAACGGTTAAAAATACAGATACATTGTTTATTAATAAAGATTTTAAAAATCCCAAATATATTAAAAATTCGGAAATAAAACCGTTAAAGGGCGGTAAACCGCATATTGCGATTGATGCTATCAAAAACAAAACTGCTGTTTTGGGCATAGATTTTATTAATCCGCCTAAAATTTCGATATCTTTTGTGTGAGTTTGTGTATATACGGAACCCGCAGCCAAAAATAATAATTCTTTAAATATGGAATGGTTCAATACATGTAAAATTGCTCCTGCAAAACCGAGTATAGCAACCGGATAGTTTGCAAAAGTTAATCCAATCATTCCGACTCCTATACCAAGTCCGATTATTCCAATATTTTCAATACTATGATATGCCAGAAGCTTTTTTAAATCATGCTGACCTATTGCATAAATTACTCCGTAAAGTGCAGATATTAGAGATATAACAAGAACAAAAA
>JBJEGL010000064.1:0-3448 GCA_051875035.1 Candidatus Gastranaerophilaceae bacterium
ATTAAACTTTCTGACAGATTAGGCAGTATTTATACATCAAGAGTTTTCTTGAGTGAAGATACAAATGAAATTGTTAAATCGGTAAAATCTGCTAAGATTTCATTACAAAACGATAATTCTTTTTTAAAGACACCTTATTTAACACCATCTCAGTCGGTCATAATTCCGATAGCATCATTTGGAGATGTTGTTGGGGTAATGATTATTGGTGATAATCATGTTGAAGGCAGAGTTGACGTTTATAAATTGGTTTCAAATTATTATGGGCTCTTTATAAATAATTTTGAATTAAAAGATAAAGCTTCGCAAAATACATATTTGGATAATTTGACGGGATTATGTTCTCACAGACAATTCCAAGAAGTGTTGGCAAAAGAAATTAACGAAGCGGAAAAAAATAATTCTGCTGTATCGGTTGTTTTATTTGACGTAAATAATATTTCAAAAATAAATAAAGAATTTGGTCATGCAAAAGGTGACGAAATAATAAAAACTGTTGCTGAAAAAATAGCTTCAAATATTAAAAAGCAGGATACTGCAGGAAGATATGGCGGTGATGAAATAGCTGTTATACTTCCAGGAATGGCTTCTGAAGAAGCAAAATATCTTGCGGAATATTTATCATATACAATTTCCTGCTGCTCAATAGATAGTGTGGGACCTGTAAGAGTTTCTGTCGGAGTTGCATCTTATCCGGAAGCATCTGTTGATCAAGAAAAATTATTAATTCTTGCGGAACAAGCTATGTATATTTCAAAGAGCAAAGGATATACAAACGGTATGTCTTTGGTTGTAAGTTCTCAAGATTACGATTTTTGGGATGATACGGCATTGAATTCGTTTGCTTCTGTTGTAACAAAAAGACATGCTTCTTTAGGAATAAATTTTGAAGAAGAGCTTGTCAATAAGTTCCAAAATGAAGAAATTAATTCGCAAAATCATCTTCTTGAAGTAGTAACATCTTTAGCCGGTGCTATTGATGCAAAAGATACATATACAAAAGGTCATTCAACTTCAGTTTCAAGATATGCGGTGGCTCTTGCAAGAGCAATAAATCTTCCTGAAAAGGAAATCAATCGAATTATGCTTGGCGGTTTACTTCACGATGTAGGAAAAATAGGTATTCCTGAAAATGTTCTTAGAAAAACAGCAGGATTAACAGATGAAGAATGGAAAATAATGAAGCAGCACCCGACTATTGGGGCGGAAAAAGTGCTTCAACCAAATCCGCTTTTACATGATTTAATTCCGATTGTAAAATATCACCATGAACAATGGAACGGAAACGGTTATCCGGAAGGTTTAAAGGGTGAAGAAATCCCTCTTGCGGCGAGAATTGTTGCGGTTGCAGATACTTATCATGCTTTAATCAGTGACAGACCATACAGAAAAGGTATGAGTGTTGAAAAAGCTTGTGAAATTTTAAAAATGGGTGCAGGTATTCAATGGGATGCTGATTTGGTAAGACAATTTATCCAGATTGCACCATCACTCGGAACGATGATTTAATTAACATATAAATATATTTTATTTAATGTCTTTAATCTTTTAGAAATTCAAAGATTTTATAAAGAAATGGAATTTTTTCATTTGGAATATCCTGTAGATTTTCGTAGATATATTGACGCATTTCATCATTTGTTTGTAAATGATTGAATGCAAAAAAATTTTTGATTTCCGTATGTAATGCAATGGCTATTTTTTCTATTGTAGGTAAAGATGGAAAATGTCTGCCGCTTTCTATTGCACTTAATGAAGCTGTTTCTATTGAAATGATTTCTGCTAATTGTTCTTGCGTTAAATTTTGTTTTTTCCTAATTTCTTTGATTCTTTTGCCTAAAAGTTTTTTATTGTTCACAAATACCTCTCTTATGAACATATTAATATCTTTTAATTTAAACAAACAGCGTGTTTTAGATATAGTTTTATGTAAAAACATGTAAATAAAGTATATTAAGCTGATAAATTTATAGATTAATATGCTAAACTACACATGTAAAATGAAATCAGTTTTAAATTATATGTTTAGTAATAATGGAAGAATAGTTTATGTCTTTTTTAATAACGGTACTGTCATTCTTTTTAAGTTATTTGTCAACAAATGGGTTACACAATATAAGTTTATATAATACTGAATATTTTACAGAATTAAGTTTTATTTCTATTTTAATATTTTTTTCATTTGCATTCGTTATCAAAAAAGCAATAATTCAATCAACATTTAAAAAATTTTTATACGTTTCTATTTTATCTTTTATTTATTCGTTTTTTTTAACATTAGGTAATGTCATTAATCAAGATGACTTTGTTTCTTGTTCTATCGAAAATATATTTGCTATTATAATAAAATCAATTTGTCTTTCCCCAATTATTGCTGCATTTATAAGTTTGCTTTTTAGTTTTTGTGATTCTTTGGGTAAAAACTTATTAACAGAGAAGAAATTAACTTTTGTAGATAAATTCTTTTCTAAAAAACGGTATATTTTTCTTTTTATTTTAATTTGTTGGATTCCTGTGTATTTATCTTGTTTTCCGGGAATATGGAATTATGATACGGAAGTTGAATTGTCGCAATTTTATTTAAACAGATATACAACTCACCATTCTTTTTTATATTCTTTTTTATTATTTGCTTTTACAGAACTTGGAAAATTATTAGGTGGATTTGAAATAGGAATTGCAATATATACATTTGTTCAGATGATGTTTTTGGCTTCTTGTTTTTCTTATTGCTCTAATTTTTTATATAAAATAAAAATAAATAAAAAAATCCTTTTTATTATATTAGTTTTTTTTACTTTTTCTCCTATTAATATGGTATATTCCGTATCATCTTTACATGATACGTGGTTTGCGGGGTTATTTTTGTTGTTTCTTGTATATATTTCTGAAATGTTTTTATTAAAAAACTCGTTTGATTCTAAAAAATTTCAACAATTGGTTATTATTACTTCTTTGGCAGCACTTTTTAGAAATAACTTTTTAATAATCTTACTTATGGGATTACCGTTTATCTTTTTAATAACAAAAAATATTAAAATAAGAAAAAATTTAATTGTTATGAGCCTTTGTTCTCTTCTTATATGTTCTGGATATTCTTTTATGTATAAGAAAATATATAAACCGATTCCATTAACTCTAACAGAGGCTGTTTCTCTACCGTTGCACAATGTTGCTTCCGTTATAAATAATCATTTTGAGGAAATTGAAGATTCCGAGAAATCATTGTTTTTTGATATTGTTCCTGAAAAAGCAATGCAACACTTTAGCAAATATACTGTAGACCCGTTGAAACAAGATTATAATAACGGGTTTTTATGTATTTTTAACGAAAATAATTTAAAAGAAAATTTTATGTCATATAAAAAAATGTATTTTAAATATGCAAAATTATACTCAGAAGACTACATAAATTCATTTCTCTCCTTAACAATTCCTTATTGGATGC
>JBJEGL010000065.1:0-3435 GCA_051875035.1 Candidatus Gastranaerophilaceae bacterium
TGATGCTGCGACATCGGGAGCTAGCGTTGATGTGATTACAAGGGATGATATTACATCACAAAATTCACCTTTTATTTCAAAATTATTAAATCAAACAACAAGCTTAACTTACGGACAGGGTTCCGGAGGATTAGGGCAGCCTTCAAAACTTATCATCAGGGGCTCTGACAGAGTAATGTTTACAATAGACGGAGTTCGTGTTGATACAATTAGCGGTACGGCAAGAACCACGGATTTAAATAATTTTCTGTTATCAGATGATTATGAACGTATAGAAATAGTACGTGGTCCTCAAGGTACAATTTCTGGACATACTGCATCAGGTGGTATTGTTGCAATGCAAACAAGAAGAGGTTCCGGAAAATTAAAAACCGAAGCGGAATCATTATTCGGTAATTACGGATATTTTAAAGAACGTTATGCGATTATGGGCGGTAATGAAAAATTTGACCATTATACCGCTGCAACTTGGTTTAAATCCGATGACGGAACATGGCTTGAAGATAACGGCAGACGAGGAGATAATTCGTACAATAATCTAAATCTTGTCGGAAATTATGCTGTAAGATTTTTGGACGGAAAAGCTGAATTAAGAGATATTGTAAGATATTCAAGAGGACGTAAAAATATCGGCATGGATATTTTTAATTACGGCATGCCGGATAATGATTACGTAGTCAGACAAGATTTAACAAATTCTCTTGCCTGGAAGCATGAAGTTAATAATTATTATGATTATGACATTACAGCTTCGGTTTATAACAATAATTATGACATGCATTACAATCCGGGATATACATTTGATAGTTGGAACGGGCTTGGTTGGGACAGAAGTCATAATCGATATAACCAAAACGGTACAAGATTTGATTTAGGAACTCAACATAATGTTAATATAACGGATTGGAACAGACTTTCAATCGGCTATAATTTTGATGTGGAAAATTATCGGGTGCAAACGGCAGGTGTTTCTGACTGGGGTGCTTGGGGCGGTTTGCAGCCAATGGAAAATTATCACAGAGGAAACACATTGCAACATGATGTTTATATGAGTGATAATATCAATATTAAAGATATTTTATTTATCAGAGGCGGTGCAAGATTCAGCAGCAGTTCAAGATATGGAAGCTGGGTGTCCCCGAACGCTTCTGCGGCATTAGTCTTACCGACATTTAAAATTGACGGAGCAAAAACTACCTTTAGAGGCAGCTGGGGTATGAACAGAAATACTCCTACGTTGTATCAAAGATTCGGTGACGGCAATACTGTTATTGAATCACAATATTTAGACCCTGAACGTGTTAATGCGTGGGACGCAGGGATTAATCAAAGTTTCTTTGATAATAAATTAAGTTTTGATTTCGGTTATTTTAACAGTAATTATCGGGATTATATCAACTATCGTGACGGATATGATTCAAATTGGAATTATTTCGGAGAATATTATAACGTAGGCAGAGTTATAACAAATGGTTATGAAGGTAAAATAACCTGGCAGCCTAACGAAAAAGTTAAATTTGTTGTTAATTATACCTTTACTGATGCTAAAGACCAAGATGCAGACAGACAGCTTGATTTAGTATCGAAAAACAGAGTTAACGGAATGATTGTTTGGTCTCCGATTGAAAGATTTTCTGCATACGTTGGAGTAGAAGGTGGTTCTGACAGAACGGTTAATAATGGAAAAGTTAAGTTACCGGGATATGTAGATGTTAATATAGGTACACTTGTCAGGTTGTTCACCATAAAAGAAGCTCATTTCTATTTGCAGGGAGATATGTATAATCTCTTAAATCAAAAAATTGCTTGCGGATATTATTCCGGTGCAAACGGTTCTGCAAGAGTATTCCGCCCGGGAATTAATTTTAGATTGGGTTTATTTGCTAAATACAATCTGCCTGAAACAGTAAAAGAAAAAGTATAATTATGATATAATCACACTGCCCGTTTATCGGGCAGTACTTTTATTATGAATAAGAACAAAAAAAATATATATATTATATTAATTCTAATTGCAATATTTGCTCTGACTTTATACATAGCAGCTTTTGCGGGTTATAAAGACTGCGGTTTTCATTTGCTGAAAAAAACTTTCTCTTTAAATGGTGATTCTGATAGTATTTTGCTTCAGGTTTTGAGATTTCCGAGAGTTATAAAAGCTGTTATTGCAGGTTCCTGCCTTGCTCTTTCGGGCATGTTTATGCAATCTGTATCAAAAAATCCTCTTGCAGAACCGTATATTACTGGAATTTCTTCAGGTGCAGGGCTTGGAATTATTATTTCTGTATTATTGTTTAACGGGATAAATTATTCCTGTTGTGGTTTTGCGGGTGCATTGATTTCTGCTTTCACCATAATTTGTATTTGCGGTTTGAACTCTTTGTCTATATCTAAGCTTATATTAATTGGGCTTTCTGTAAATATGTTTGTCGGTTCTATAATTTCGTTTATTGTTATGACAAATTCTGATAAAGCTTATTCTATGATGTTTTTATTGTCAGGCGGAATTTCGGAAAGTTTTGACATTGATTTTTCAGTAATAATGTTATTTTTTATATCTATAATTGCTTCAATGTTTTTAGTTCCCAAATTAAATTTTTTAATTCTTGATGAAAATTTTAATGCTAATTCACAAGTGAATAACATAACAGTTAAAATTGCAATGGTATTATTATCGGCACTTTTGGCTTCAGTAAGTGTTTTGACTGCTGGGATTTTGGGCTTTGTCGGCATTATTGCACCATTGATTTCTAAAATGTTGCTGGGAAATGATTACAGATGGCTTTTTTTCTCGAATATAATTATAGGTTCTGTTTTAATTTTATTTTCCGACTTTTTATCGAGATTAGTTGCATATCCGTTGCAGGTTCCTTTAGGTGTTGTTGTTTCAATGGTAGGAGCACCTATATTTATATATTTTATTGTGAAAAAAGGAGGATTTTTGCATGATTAAGGCGGAAAATCTTTCTGTTTCTTTTGGTGAACGTCAAATTTTTAAAATTTTGAATATGATAATTCCCAAGAATAAAATTACTGTTTTATTGGGCACTAACGGTGCAGGAAAAACAACTCTTTTGAAAACTTTTGCAGGTATAATTAAGACAAAAAATAACCAAATTTTAAATAGCTTCAAAGAAATATTTTATCTTCCTCAAAGACCCCATTGTCCTTCAAATATAACTTTATTTGATTATATTTCTCTTTCGTTTTTCAAAAATTCTTTTAAATGGTTTATAAATTCCGTTGAAAAACAAAAAATAACCGATGTTTTAATTAGTTTAAATTTGTATGAAAAAAAAGATATTTTTGTTGAAAAATTGAGTTCCGGTGAATTTCAATTGGCAAATATTGCACTTGCTCTTATTTCAAATGCTGATTGCATTCTTTTTGATGAACCGACATCAAATATGGACTTAATTAATCAGACAAAAGTAA
>JBJEGL010000066.1:0-12668 GCA_051875035.1 Candidatus Gastranaerophilaceae bacterium
AATTCATTGACTAATTTTGTATCCGAGTTTGATAACAAGAATTTTACACCCATTGTATCTAATTCATCACATACATCTCTGAGCTTGAATTGCATATCAATATCAAAACCGTCTTTCGTATATGAGGTGAAATTTGAAGTTTCACTCAAAGGTACATACGGCGGATCAAAATATACAAAATCACCTTTTTTAACTTTTTTCAAAATCTCTGAAAAATCTGCGTGCTTAATTTCCGTTTTTTGTAAAAGGTTAGAACAATTTATCAAATTATTTTCATCCACAATTCTCGGATTCTTATAATGCCCAAACGGAACATTAAATTCACCCTTTGAATTTACACGGTACATTCCGTTAAAGCAAGTTCTGTTCAAATAAATAAAACGGCTTGCCTTTTGAATATTAGACCAGTTTTTATATTCTTCTGTACGGTCAATATTACGAATTTCCATAAAATATTCTTTTGAAATATCGTGTTTTTGTAGGTCTGTAATTAGCACATCAACGTTATCTCTAACGACTTTATAAAGGTTAATTAATTCCTCGTTCATATCGGAAATATAGGCATTATCTGGTTGAATTTCAAAGAATAATGCACCACCACCGATAAATGGTTCAAAATATCTGTTGTAATTTTTCGGCATGTTTTTTAGCAACTCAAACATAAGTTGACGTTTACCGCCAACCCACTTAACTATCGGGTATGTTTCTTCTTTGAGTTTTTCTAAAACTACTGCCATTCAAGTTCCTTATCTACAAATTCCTGCTCAAACCTTTTAATAGAAAGGTCTAAATATTCTTTCTCCAAGTCTATACCGATGAATTTTCGCCCTAACTTTAATGCCATTATACCAGTAGTTGAACTACCTGTAAACGGATCAAGAATCAAATCGCCTTTATTTGTTGAGGCAAGGATTATTCGTCTTAACAATTCTAAAGGTTTTTGTGTTGGGTGTTTGCCAAAAGTTTTTTCATAAGATTTAGGAGTATCAATCTGCCAAACCGAACGCATTTGCTTGTTTGGTTTCTTGATTGCATCATCGCCCCAATCCCCATTTTTCATAGCATCATAATTAAAAGTATGCTTGCCTTTTGGATCTTTTCTTGCCCAAAGTAAAGTTTCATGACTTGCTGTAAAATATCTGCAACTCATATTTGGTGAAGCATTTGGCTTGAACCAACAAATATCATTCAAGATTTTAAAGCCGGATTTTTGCAATGCAAAACCGCAAGCATAAATGGAGTGATATGTCCCTGAAATCCAAATTGTTCCGTTCGTTTTTAGAACTCTGCGACAGGCATTAATCCATTTTTGATGAAATTCAAAATCTTCATCTAATCCTTTACTTTCATCCCATTTACCCTTATTTACGCAAACAACTTTACCGGACTGACAACTAATTCCACCATTAGATAACATATAAGGCGGATCTGCAAAAATCATATCAACAGATTCCGGAGTAGCCTTCTCCAAAATCTCAATGCAATCACCTAAATATAACTGTATGTCCCCTTTATCATAATATTTAAGCATGGTTTTATTATAATACAAACAAAATATTAAACAATATCAACTTGCCTATGCTATTATATGGTAACTATTATTATTATATATAAAAAATTAAAGAAACACGCAAGAATACAACAAATACACGGTATTATTTAAAACTTGCAATTATATTTTTAAATAAATAATAAAAGGGAACTCTTATAGTTTTTTGTAAATGCTGTATTTATACACTATTTTAAATATTGACAAAAAATAATGTCCATATTATTATAAACATGTTAGCAAATATAAGGAGATAAGAATGACGGATAGCATTTGTACGCAAGTAGTCGTTAATCTTAAAGAAGGAACTTTTTCGTTATCAGGTTCCGAGAGTTTTGTTGAAAAACACATGCAAGAGTTAAAAGAGTTAATTGAAAAAGGATTTAAAAATATCCCATGTGCTTCAAATACAGCAGATTATATCTTGAAAGATGAGAAAAATTCTCAAGTTCAACATGGTAATGAAAAAATCGAAGCTGCCATGACAAACAAGTATATTGACAGTGGAATTTATTATATTGATGATGTAACTGGTGATGTTCAGATTTTAAAGTCAGTTCCTGGCAAAGGAAAAGCCGCAAAAGCCAAAAATGTTGCTTTGATATTATTATATGCAAAGGATGACACAGTAAGCAGTTCAGAAGTTATAAAACATTGTACCGACCAGGCATGCTTTGACCAAGCAAATTTTTCATCAACATTTAAGAAAAAAGACGGCTGTTTTATAAGGCAGGGCAATGGACAAAATTGGACTCTAAAATTAACTGTTCCTGGGAAAGAAAAAGCGGTTGCTTTGTTGGAGAGTATGATTGATGTTAAATAAAGTTAGGATAATACTTGAATCCAAATATCCTAAGGAGTTATCAGAAAAAATTGTCAAATTATATTCAGATACGTTATTAGATTTTAGAAAAAAAAATTGGAAAAACTGTATTTCAAATATTGGACAGCTAAATGAAGCATTTTTTAGAGTTCTTGAATATGAACTAACTGGGAATTATATTGATTTAAAGACACAACTTCCAAAGTTTCAAAGCGGTATTTTAAATCACTGGGAAAATGTATCTAATAAACCTGAAAACCTTAAAGTTATAATGCCAAGAATTCTGTTTGGCATGTATTGTTTAAGAAATAAAAGAGGAGCTATACACTTATCAAGTATTGACCCAAATGAAATTGATGCTACAGTATTGATACAACAAGCAAAGTGGTTTCTGGCTGAAATTATACGAATAAATTCACCTCTTTCATTTGATGAAACTATTAAATTGATAAAGCAAATAATATGCAAAGAGATAGATATTATTTGGGATACTGGTGGAAAAATCCGTATTCTTAAAAATGATTTAAATACTACGCAAAAAGTTATTTGCTTGCTATATTACAAAGACGGACAATCTGAAAACGAACTTTATGAAAATACAGAATATAAGAATTTTAGCTTGTTTAGGAACAGAATTCTTAAAAGCTTACATCAAAGAAGATTCATCGAATACAATAATAAAGTATGTAAAATATCTCCACTTGGTATTATAGAAGCTGAAAAAATTTTTGTTATTAAGTAACATTTCTTAGTAATAATTATGTAAATTTTGAACGAAAAATCAATGCTTTCCGGCTCTCAAATTTTTGTAAAATTAGCCTCTAACATAGTGAATGTTTGATAAACCGCCTTTTGCATAATTATTCAGGAAAGATATTAAAAAGATGTTCAGGGACTTGAAATGTGATTAAAACAGAGTTAATGTGTTAATGTAAAAAATATTAATTGAAAGTTGCAAATATCAATTAATCATAATCGAAAGTTTCGGGTTCGTTTTCCGTCGTCCCCCTAAATAAGCAATAATCACATTGGTTCGGTTCCAGCCTGCGGTACTTTGTCAAACTTACTGTTTATATTAATCAAACTGCATGTCGTGGTACAATATTTTTTGCATATCATTGTAAGACAACGGCTTCTCAATAAATTTTCCTTTTTGATAAACAAGTTCACCATATTTTAATTCGTGATTATTCACCGTAATCAATCTTCCGTCTTTTATAAATTCAAAATTGGAGTTTAATTCAGTAACCAATTTACCCTTATTATCATAGTATTCGGAAAAACTGCCGGTTCCTGCGGAAGTTCTTTTTTGCAACACAATTCTGCCATCTGCCATAGAACCGGTTGTCCAAACTTTTGCCGAAGGTATATATACTACTTGATATTTATCGTATAGTTTCTCAAAGGTTTCTGCACAAACAAATTGCGAACTCAAAATCAGCATAGCAACAATCAATAAAAATTTTTGCATTAAAAATAACTCCATTTATCTGTATTTTATTATGATTATTATAAAAAATAACCCGAAAGAAACAATAATCATTTTATTTTCATATTCTTTAAAGAAATTTTTTTAAATACTTTGTAATTCTAAATTCAGTATCATTTTGTGGGAAAAAATAAGTTTTTAATAAGTTGTTTAAATTTTGTTTAACATTATCAGCTAAGTATTTAGTGAGCACTATTGATTCATTTGTTATATCTTGTATTTTTAAAATCAATAAAATTCAATCATCGCATGTATTTATTATTAATAATAATATTTGATAAAATAAATGCATGTCAATTTCCGAAAACATAAATGATTACTTGAAAGATTCTATGATTGCAGGTCGAGTCTGCAGATTCAATATATATTATATTAATATATATATAAGCAGAATCAGTTCAAAATTCATTTCTGAAGCACAAAAAAATGAATACTACTATCTTGCGGAAAAAGCTATAAATATATGGAACCAACTAAACTGCTTCAAATTTGTAATCTGCGATACGCCTCAAAATGCTAATATCGTTATTAATTGGGTAAAAACAGGAAGAATATACGAAGGCATGTGCAAATTTAGAAGTATTATAGCTTCAGAAATTCGTTCCGTCACAATCGATATCGGACTTCCAAATGAACACTCACCAAAAACAGTCAATAATAACTCAATTTTACACTCCATTCTGCATGAATTAGGTCATGCCGCAGGACTCGGACATGGAATTGACGAAAACGATTTGATGTACGTCCCCCATAAAAAAAGTCTAAATACGCCAAGTAATAACGATATTTATATTGTACAAAAAATATATTCTGTACCTCCGGGAACAACATATACAGAACTTACAAATAAAAAAAGCGGATTTTAAAAGTCCGCTTTTTTGAGATTATTTTAGAGAGAGAGAGAAAAATAATCTTTTAATTATGCTGCAAGTTCTGCTTCATAAGGTGAAGCCGGAAGTTTTACCGCACCTGATTCGATTTCACCAATTAAACCTGATAACTCATCATCAAATGCTGTTTGTTCTTCTTTTAAAGCATCTTTTACATTGATATCAGTAATAGAAACTTTATTTCCTCTTGCATCTGTGAATGTATAAACTGATAAACTTCCTGTTTCTTCAGCATCTGCAACATATGCAGTTTCAACTGAGTCAACTTTAATTTTTATACCTGAATTTGTGCAAGCATCTGTAAGACTTGAAATATCGCCATTATTTGTTTCATTAAATATTTTAATAGCTTGTGTTTGCATTTTTTGTAAACCTCTAAAAGAATCAAGGTTTCTCGGTGATGCTTGTCTGAAAACAGTCATTCCGTCTAAACGTTTCATAACATCTTTGGTTACACCGTTTGGGAACAACTTTTGTGATACACATGCTAATAAGTTTCCTGAAGTAAAATTCTCTGCCATAATCTCATCTCTCTTTTTTATTTTTATCTCTCGTATTTATATAAAGTATTTCCTTCTAAAAAAATTGCCTTTTTATTTTTTATATATTAAGTTTTGTAAACATGCTTAAACATGTATGCCTCATGGGTTTTAGCTACATTAATAGAACAGGGAATAAAGTATGATAAGCATATTTTAATAAGTTATTTTACCATTGCCGTTAAGATTTAACTGTATAAATAAAAACTCAAAACATTAATACACTTAAAAAATCATTTGTTTAAATGAAAAATCATGAAGAACATTGAATTATGTGCATTTTCAAAACCATGCCCGTAAAAAACAAATAAATTTTAAAAAAACAAAGATTTCTTCAAAATCGTAAAATCGGAAATTAAAATACGAATAATAAGATTTTTTTAATAAAAAATTTAAAAAAAATACAAAAAACGGGCGAAATGCACATCATTTTTAAAAATAAAAATAAGTGTATCAAAGACAATTCATTCAAATTTAGTTACATTTGAGAAATAAATAGCAAATTTTTATAACTTTAGATTTATTATAGAAGTAGATTGTAATAAAAATAAACGGAGATTGTGTAATGCAGGTAGGAAATTCTTTTTTCAATAATCAGGTAAATTTTGGTAAAGCTTACTCAACCAAACAAAAACAGGAGGAATTTCTTCCGACCAAAGAAAAGGTAGAAAACGCATTATACGGCGGTAATCAGATTTGTGTAGGTAAATTTTATGCACAAGGCTTACCGGCGACAAAAGGAAACGACACAGGTGTCGGACACTTGAATTCTCCGGAAGGCTATAGAATGGTTGAAAATCTCCGTGACCATGCCGGAGCAAATATGGTTAAAACATTCCCTCTCGGTCAATTGGGAATGAAACCCGCATATCAAGGTCAAGGATATTATGGTGCTTATCAACGTTCTTCATTAACAATAGGTGAAGATTACATCAATCTTGATAATTTAGCAACACCTCAATATGCAAATATATTGTCGGAAGAAGATGTTAAAGATTTTGCAGCAAAACATACTGCAGGCGGAGAAGTTAATACTAAAATTGACTTTAAAAATACTTTAGGTCAAAAGCTCCCAAGCGAATATCCTATCAATGAGCCATTGTCTAAGGCTTTCAAGAATTTCAAAGAAATGCCCGCAACTCCGGAACTTGAACAATTAAGAGAAGAATTTAACAATTATAAAACATCTACAGATAATGATATTGATATTCAAGATATTCATTCAAGAATGGTATTAGCACCTATTCTTGTTCAAAGCGGCAAAAAAGATTTCTTCAAAGGTTTTGATAAAGACCCGGCAATAAGAGAACAAAAAATGCCCGAATATGAACAAATGAAAAAAGACCATGCCGAAGAAATTGAATTCTTCCAATTCAAGCAATTCATTGCAGAAAAAGAAGTTGCAACATTCAAAGAAAATATCAACAAAATGGGTGTCGGCTTAATGGTTGACCAAGCAATCGGATTCTCTTATGAAGAAGAAGTTGCATTTCCTGATGCATTTCTTGACGGAAACAACGGAAATAAGGCATCTCTTGGCTGGGGATTACCTGTTCAAGACGTTGAAGCACTTTCCAGAGGAGAAGAAGGTCCTGCAAAAAAATTATTGCACGATAAAACAGTTATGAACCTCAGAAGAGCTGACGGAATCAGATTTGATGTCGGCTGGTCACATGCAAAACCGATTTTTGATAAAGGCAACGGCATGCAGCACATGGAAGTTACCGACAAAATCTTCCACATGTTTGAAGATTGGGCAACGGAAATTAAAGGTGAAGATTTTGACCAAAGAAAATTAGTATATGAATTTGATGCTAACTGCCAAGATTTTGACCTTGTTAAGAATAGAGATTTCTTCAAAGGTATAAAAGGTATGTTAGTTCTTACAAGTTCTGACGAAAGATACGATTATAAGAGTACAAAATACTTAAAAGAAAAAGTCGGCTTAAATGAAGATCAAGTATTACACGGAACTAATAACCACGACAGAGAAAGCATTATAGAAGTTGCGGAAAGTCCGAAATTCAGAGATGATAAAGTCGGAGCATGGATGGATGTTCGCGGTGAAAGCGATTGGACAAAATTCAAAGACAACAATAATGTAAATGCAAACAATAAAAAAGTAACTTTAGCAAATTTAGTTAACAGCTACATTATGAAAAATCACTTCAGCTTCTACAATGATGTTCTTGGCAGACGTGATAAAGTTGATACTCACTGGGCAAATTCTCCTTCAGAAGAATACAGATGCAGACTTGAGCCCGAATATGAATCAAATTGGCAAAAAGGTGTTCAATCAGGCTATGGTATGAACTTAATGAGCGTATACAAAGAAGCTATGGAAATCAAAGGTCTTGATAAGACTATGCCGGATTTATATCAAGATGTAGCAGCATTAGCAGCTCACTTTGAAGCAGAAGGCGTAACAACTCAAGAAGAAGCTGATGCACTTGAACAAAAAGAAGGTTACAAGAGTATTATTGATAAAGACTAAAATCAAAACTTTTAAAATAAAAAGACCTCGGTTATATGACGGGGTCTTTTTTTGTTGCAGATATAAAAATATAAATACAGACATTCAGAACCCGACAACATTTGAATGAGCAAAGTAATAGATAGGATAAAGAATCTAAGTTATTGTCATTCTGAATCCGATAACATTTTTGGGATGAAGAATCTTTTGCATAAATTTAAAAATTTAAGAGATTCTTCGATATACTCAGTTGATATAGATTCTTCGGCTAAAGCCTCAGAATGACAGAGTAGTTGTTGATACATAGATTCTTCGGTCACTCCGTTTCCTCAGAATAACATGGGGATTCTTCTTCCTCTTGCAAAAAGATTCACCGGATGTTTTTTGCGGCGACAGAGTGCTCAGTATGACGTAAGCTTTGCAAAATTTGGCAAAACAGCTATTCCTAAGTTATTTAAACAGGCCTATTTTTATTAATTATTTCAAAATAAAAGTCCTAACATATTGATGGACAAGAGAAAGTTACTGAATATTCAAGGTATTAATCATGTTTATAATATCTTCTTTCAATTCTTTTTCATCCTGCAAATAATAAAACTCAAAAAAACCTTTCAGTTCAACATTCACCAATTCAGCTAATTTTACCTGGGTAAATAAGTATTTTTTTCGATATTCTTTTATTTTTAGCCCGAATAATTCTTTTATATTTGCCATTTTACTCTATTATAGATATTATTTGATAAATTTTATTTAACAATTTATTATCCTTTGATAATTTTTCTTGTATATATAAAAATTTATCAGTATTATCATCAGAGAAATCAAATAATGTTTTAGGATTAGTATTTAAAGCACTGCATATAGCATTTAAATTTTCTGCTGACACGAAATTGTTACCCAGTTCAATTTGACTTAAACTTTTTGCTGAAATACCAATCTTTTCAGAGAGTTCTTCTTGGGTTAACATTAACTTCATTCTTTTTTCTTTAACTTTTTTACCAAATAATTTTTTTATATCCATTTTTTAATAATATTATACATTACAATAGAATTAAACCTATTGACAACAGAGTTGATGTAATTTAAAATTCTTTTTGTGGATTTTTAAATGGAAAATTTATGTTTAAAATGTTTTTTAAAATATTTTATTTTTTTGATTTAATGATAAAAAAATTTATAGACAAAAAGGTTATCATTGCGATAAAATACCCTGCGACATTTCGTAGCAGAGTAAAATGGGGTGATTATAATGTTGCTTGTGACTTATCTCAGGCAATTAATTTTTATGATAAATATTATGCATTGCCTGTTGCGTTAGATTTTTGGTATTCAAAATTCAATATTTTTGTAGACATCTCAATTTTATTGAGAGGAATGGAAGTTTATCATCCGATAGAAGGGCAAACCAATATCTTATGGCGAATTTCGCACATGGAGTCTGTTTCTGAAAAGGAAAAATCCGATTATGATATTGTTTATACTCTACGAAGCGTAGATGTACCCAAAGATGAAAAAACTTTACCTGCTTTTACGAATACAAATTTTTATTATACTGTAAAAAGTAAAAATAAAAAATACAAATTTGATATTCTTTTTATTGGCAATTCAAGAAACGAATATCGAAAAGTTGTCAAATATTGTATTGAAAACGGTTTGAATATTTCTGTTATCGGTTCAAAATGGGAGCAATATATAGATAAAAAATATATTGTTGCAAAGTGTGTTCCGAATAAAAAGGTCAAATATTATTATTCAAATTCAAAAATTATACTTGCTGACCACTATGAAGATATGAGGCTTGCGGGTGCTATCTCTAATAGAATATATAATATAAGTGCTTGTAAAGGTTTTTGTATTTGCGATGATGTCGCAAATTTATCTCAAATTTTTCAATCTTCAATCCCGACTTTCAAAACAGAACAAGAATTAATTCAAAAGATACATTATTACTTAAAAAATCCGCAAGAAAGAGAAGAATTGGCACAAAAAGCCTATGAAATTACAATGCAAAAATACACTGCAAAAAATGCTGCCGAAACTGTTATCAGAGATTATGAAAATTATTTGGAAAAAGAAAAAGAAAAAATTGCAGAATTGCGATTGAATTCACATCATTTTTACAGAGATTTATGAGGTTGAAATAGTGAATAATATAGTTTTGTCAATATGCATTCCGACGTTTAACCGTGGACAATATTTGTATGATATACTTTTAAAATTTTTGCAAGTAAAAGATAACAGAGTTGAGATAGTAATCTCGGATAATTGCTCAACTGATAATTCGTTTGAAATACTAAGCAACATAAAAGATAACAGAATATCCGTTTTTCAAAATTCTCAAAATACAGGAAGTTATGAAAACGGATTAAGAGTTTTATCAAGAGGAAAAGGAAAGTATCTTTTATTTTTAACGGATAAAGATTGTATTCTTTTCGATAATATAACAAAAGTACTTGATATATTGGAAAATAATGATTTTGAAGTCGGTTATTCTATATTAAATTGCAGAAATAGAAATTTAATTGTAAAAAATTTAAACGGAATAAAAACCTGTCTTAAAAATCTTTCATACGGAACAAGACACCCTTCGGGGTTTATTTTTAATAAAAAATTATTTGACGAAAAAAATATTGCTAAAAAATATATTCAAGCAGAAAATATCATAAAAAGTTATATGGTTGATTTTATAACCGCTGATTTATTTGAAAATTATAGAGGACTTATAATTAAAGGAGCTTTTATTGAAATAAATAACCCGCCTTATCAGGGTTTAGAACATTCTTTAACTTATTCTCCCGAAAAAAACAATTTGTTTTTTATACCTAAAAACAGATTAAAGGTAATGCAATCATTTATACAGCATTTAAAATCAAAAGGTTTGAGATTATCAGACAGAGTTTATTTAACTTCGAAAATTATTATCAATACATACTGTCAGTGTACAAGTGTTTACAAAAGAATATTAAACGACATAAAAATGACCGAATGGTATAACTTATCTAAAGATTTTATACAAACAGAAAAAAATAAAGATTATGATAAGTATTTTTGCGGTCAAATTACAAACAATATATGTGAAAAAATTAGTTTGGAAAACGTACTGATATTAATTAATTTTGCTGTTTTTTATATGCAAAATAAAATAAAAATCCGTTTAAAAAAGGTATATAAAAATCATGTACAGATATAAAAATTTTAATCAAAAAACCATTATATCTATCAGTCTTTTTATTGTGACTGTTTTGAGCATAAATTATTTTATCAATCCGTTTAATATATTTGAGCAAATCTTATTCCCAAAAACCTTTTTGAAATCCGATAGTAAACTTCAAGAAAGATTAACAAAACCAATCGGTTTTAAAATTGATAAAAGGAAAACAGATGCAATTTTTATCGGGTCATCAAGAGTTGATTTATGTATAGATAAAAACGATTACAAATTATTAACAGGAAAAGAAGCTGAAAATCTGGCAATCGGAGGAGTTTATACTGACGAAATCACAGATATGATTGAACTTGCAAAAAAAATTCATCCTGAAATAAAAAATATTTACGTTGGAATTGATTTTGAATCTTGCGTCAAAAATCAAAACACAAATAATAACCGAATAAAAATAACTGAAAATCCTAATTTGGAAGTATCGGAACTTTATACGGCATTATTATCAGCCAAAACAACATGCATTAGTTTTTGGTCAATTTTCAAAAACATTTTTTCCATAAAAAAAAGAACTTATTATTCTTCGGGAGTAAAAAATATTTTTATAAATAAAAACATTTCACAAGAATTTACAAACACCCAAAATGAATATATGCCCAAATATAAAACATATAATTTTGACTTATCAGGATTTAATAAGCTTAGCAATTATTTAAAGGAACAAGAAAATATAAACGTAAAAATATTCATAATGCCAACCCATATAACATTGCAGAATTTAATATATGAAAATCAACATACAATTAAAGAATATAACCTTTTTAAAGAAAGATTATCAGAGAATTTTGACATATATGATTTTAATTATCCTAATAAATATACAAAAGAAGAAATAAAACCTGACATGATTTATTTTTTTGATGGTTCTCATGCAACGTACAATTTAAGCAAATTAATTATTGCGGATATTTTGTCGGAAAATCCGACTTTTGCAAGGAAAATAACAAAAAATAATGTTAAAGAAATGAACAAGTTATTTGTTCAAGAACTTGAAACATACAGGGGAACTGACAATGCTTTTTAACTCAATTGAATTCTTATTTGTATTTCTACCTGTAACTTTTGCAGTATATTTTTTATTAAATAAACTTAAACTCATAAAAGCAGCAACATTTTGGCTTGTTTTTGCTTCTTTATTTTTTTATTCATATTGGAAAATTGACTATTTACCGTTAATTTTATGCTCTATGATTTTCAATTATTTTGTCGGATATATACTTACTCATGAAAAAATGAAAATAAACAGAAAATTGTTATTAATTTTCGGTATTATTAGCAATGTCCTGCTCCTCGGTTATTTTAAATATTTTGATTTTTTGATAAATAATATCAACTACATCTTACATACGGGATTTGATACTTTAAAAATAGCGTTACCGTTAGGAATAAGCTTTTTCACATTTACTCAGATTGCATATCTTGTTGATGCATACAAAAGAGAAGTAAAAGAATATAATTTTCTAAATTATGCTTTATTTGTAACTTATTTCCCGCATTTGTTAGCAGGGCCGATATTGCACCATAAAGAAATGATGGTGCAATTTGCCAATTTAAGAAAAAGATTTATAAACCATAAAAACATTTCAATCGGTTTATTTTTGTTGAGTATAGGTTTATTTAAAAAAGTTATGATAGCAGACAATTTACCACCTTTTGTTCAATCAGTTTTTGACAGTTTGGCTGCT
>JBJEGL010000067.1:0-3399 GCA_051875035.1 Candidatus Gastranaerophilaceae bacterium
TTTAAATTTTTTATCCATACTAATATTATACTCTATTCAAAGGAGTTTCAAATCAATACTTTACCAAATCATTAATAGGTTTTATAATATATATATGAAGAATAATGATAACAGTATAACCCAATACGTAAAAAGAGCTTTTGAATATAAAGCTGCCGGTAATTTTAAACAAGCTATTGAACATTTGTACAAAGCTTTGGAAATAGAGCCTGAAAGTTCAGAGATTCTGGCAGAAATTGCTTCTTTGTATTATGAATTGAGCAATACGGATAAGGCAATTCGTTATTATGAACAAGCTCTTTTGTATGATAATAATAATATACGTATAAAATTCAAATTAGCGATGGTATATAAGAAAGTTAATCTTATAACAAAAGCGTTACCATTATTACGAGAAATTTGTGAAGTTGATTTGAATTTTGCGTATTTAGCTGAGTTTTTAAATCTTTTGTATTTGGAAAGTGATTTTGAAGGAGTTATTTCTTTTTATCAAAATCCTATTGTTGAAAAGGCTTCAAATGCAAAAATTCACTATTATGCGGGTGCTTCGTATTTGGCGTTGGGTGATACGATAAAAGCAAGAGAATTGTATCAAAAATCATTAGAATATGATAAAAATGATTACGATATAGTTTATAATTGTGCAAATTTACTTTACGAAGAGGGAAAGTTTAAAGAAGCGGCAGAAACTATATTATCCAGTCCTGTTGCAAAAACAAATCATAAAACTTTTTATTTGCTCGGTGAAATATGTATTGCAGAAAATAATATCAGTGAAGCCATTAACAATTACAGTAAGGCATGTAAACTTAATCCGAGAAATCCTTTGTATTATTATTCTCTTGCGACAGCATATTCTATAAACGGATTCTTGAAAGAAGCGGAAGATAATTATCATAATGCGGTGAAATTAAGTCCGAATAATTTATTTTATGCATATACTTTGGCTCTTGTTTATTATCAGTCCGGCAAAATTGCAAAAGCTAAAGAAAAAATTGAAAATATTTTATATATAAATCCGAATAATATAAATACTCTTGTCTTAAAAGCAAGAATTGCTGTCGATGAAAATGATGTTGTGACTGCGGAACATATTTTAAAATCGGTTTTAAAAACGGAACCGCATAATGATTTTGCGTTGTATATAAGAGCACAGGTGTATAAAAAATTAGGCTGGTGGGAAAAAGCTCTTGAATCAATAAAGCTTGCAATGAAGTATAATCCCGGCTCAATGGAATATATTAGTGAGGCAGTATCTTATAATATTGAAGAAAAAAATTATGAAGATGCCGAAAAATTATGCAGAGATTTGATAAATAGAGATGAGCACTTTATCTTTTCATATATAAAGCTGACTGAAATTTATGTTAAACAAAAAAGATATTCTGAAGCTCTTGAAAATATTGAAATTACCCTTAAATATGATATTAATACAGCTTCCGCATATATTATGAAAGCGAAAATATATCTTGCAAATAAGCTTTATGAGCAGGCTGTTGATTTTGCAAAACAGGCGGCAGTATTAGAACCCGATAATAATGAATATTATTCATTTATTGCAGACATTTATTATAAAAACCAAAAGTATAAAGATGCTTTAAAATATTACAGGGAAGCTTCCGAGTATGATGTATCTTCCGCATATTTAAAGTATCAAGCTGCAAAATGTGCACATAAAATTGATGAATTAGATGATGCAATTTCCGATTATTCTATGGCAAGAAGGCTAAATCCTTCTAACATAAACATTTCTTTTGATTATTGTGATTGTTTATGCGACAAAGGTGAATATAAATTAGCATTAGAAGTTTTGAAACAATCCGTCAACTTTGCTGATAATGCTGAAAAGCAGAGAAAAATCAGAGAAAAAACAGACTTTATCAATGAAAAAATTTCTCAAAATTTAACAGGTATAAAAAAATTTTTCGGAAAATTTTCAAGAAAATAAAATATTAAAAGATAAACATAGAATAGGTGTACCATATTTAAATTCCCATTCTGCAAGATTTAAAACTATTTTATAAATGTGCCAATATTAAATAATTTGGCATTTTTTGTGTGAATATTAAAAAATTTTTTTTAAAAAATAATTTGTAACATATCGTTACAATGTGTCTTTAAGTATTAAAGTTACATGGTTTTTTGCCGATAATACATGTGTAAGGTAAGAAGGTAAGTACAATGGGTCTTTCAGCATCACAAGCAAGATTTTTACAATTAACAGCTCGTAGAAATGATAATGAGTACCAAGCTCAACAAATCAATCAACAGAGAACTACAATTGCTGATAAAATGCAAGAAGTTTCAATGAAATACTCAAATGGTATTAACAACAGACAATTATGCTTTGTTACTCCTGTTGGAGATGGCTCAGGCAAAGATGCAAATGTTACTTCTGTTAGACTTACTTACGATACAATTACTGCAGAATACCCTCAAGGACTTGGTTATCAATTGGTTGATGCAAACGGTACACCGGTTCGTCCTAACGATAAAAAAGCATCTGCTATAAGAGAACAAGCTTTACAAGATTTATCAAAAGCAAGATCAGAAAGATATTTCCAAGTATCTAATGGTGATGATAACTATGTTGATGTAACCGGCAAAAACTTTATGTCAACAATTGGAAATGCTGCAACTATTAAAGATGCGAATGGAAAAACAGTTGAAACAGAACAATTTGCACAAAATGTTAAACATATGTCAGCAGCTCAATTACATACATACTGTTCACAAATGGGTTACAGCTTTGTAGCTAATAATGCAGAAGAACAATCTGCTGATGAGCAAAGTTCAGTAAAAACTTTTATCAGAACATATGTAGATGATTCAAAAGTAGAAGCTGCTGAGCAAGCTTACAAAGAAGCTTTAGCAGAAGCTGATGCAATTGAAAATGAATCAGTTATATATGATGACAGATGTAATGAACCTGAATATCTTGAATCACAACTCAGAGCAGGAAACTGGACTCTTCTTAAACCAACTCAAGATCTTGATGAAAATGGAGATATAAAATACGAAGAAGTTCATTATTCCGGTGTTGGCAATATATCAGATACGCTCTATACAGATGATGATGCTTCAATAACGGCTGAATATGATGCTCAAATGGATTATTATCAACACAAAGATAAAGAACTTGAACTTCAATTACAACAACTTGAAACTTCTCACAATGCGGTTCAAACTGAAATCGACTCTGTTAAAAAAGTAATAGAAAAGAACGTTGAAAAATCTTTTAAAACATTTGGTTAATAAATTTGTTTTACGTAGAAAGCTCCCGAAAGGGAGCTTTTTTGTGCTTATTTTTGTATAAAAAATCAATAGAAAAAGTATTTTAATTCTTTTATTAACTTTTGTTAAGAATAATATATATTAAAAAGACAATTTTTAGAAGGA
>JBJEGL010000068.1:0-3364 GCA_051875035.1 Candidatus Gastranaerophilaceae bacterium
ATATTAAATAAACCGTCGAGTATACAGGAAGAATAAACGAAAACATCATTTTCTTTTTTAAAGCCAAAATCTATAAGCTTCTCAAAATTAACTTTTTTATGTTCAAAAACCTTTTGCATAATAATATTATATATTAAAACAAAATTTGTATTAATCTGCCCTGACTTATATTGAAGCGGCAAAAATTATAAGCAAAAAAAAAGATGGTTTAAGCCATCTTGGTTTGTAAGTAAGAATAGTAAGTTTTTTAAAATTATGCGTAAAGATTTTGCAGTCTGTTTTGCGGAGCTGCCGCTTGTTGCTGCGTTTGTCTTTTTTCTGAATCAGTTCTTGTATAGAAAAGTGATTGTGAACCGTTTCTGTCTTTTGCAAGATTGTCGATATTATTAAGACGATTTTGGAATTGAGAAACGGTTGATTTGGAACCTTGTTCATTCATTGTAAACACATCTGATGCAACAAAGATTTTTCCTTCAACTTGCTTGTGAATACCCAATGATGCTTGAGCATTAAGATATTGTACGCTGTTATAAAAGTTCTGATTGAAGTTGATATCCGAAACCGCAATTTGAGCTTTCATAGCAGACATATTTAATGAAGTATTTTGTGAAAGTCTTGTGTTATCAACAACAGAAGTTTGTAAATTTGAAGTTTGTGCTTGTTGGGCTTGAGTCTGAACTCTTGATACTGTATTTACTGATGTTATTGATGGAAAATTTATCATTTCTTACACTTTAACCTTACATTTTTTATATCGGCATATAAAAATTTTTCTTTATATTTCTTACTTTCTTTGTTACAATAGTTAACAAATATAAAAATATATAAATCGGCTCTGTTATAATTACAAAAAGAGAAAACATGATTTTAATATCAATAATTTATATTAATTTTTGTAAAAAAGGCAAAAGTTTTTTAAAATAGTGCCGAATAAAAAAAGCATAGAGAGATTACCGAATACAGAGACCGGAAAGAAACCAAAATGGAAGAAGAAAAAAAACAAGAAGGTATATCATTATTTTCACAAAGTGCAGATTTAATTGATTCAGACCCGTTAGAAGAGATTTTCGCATTAAATTTAGGAGATTTTTTATCCGAACATTTAATTTCAGATGATTTGGCACAAAAAATAAGCGAAAAAGAAACCGACAAAACAGAAGGTTTAAAAAAACAGTTAAATGAATTGATTTCTATATATTCCAAAGACAAGACTTTAACGATATTAGGTTTTAATAGCAAAGAAGATTATATCATATATAATTCTATTGCAAAAACCATAAAAGAAATGGCGGCTGTTGATGCTTGTCATATTTATCTTACAAAAGAAAATGCGGGCGGTTTTACAGACAGCAACCATGACTTAATACTTGTCGGAACTTCTGTTAAGATTGACGGCGATTTATACTCAAAAAATATCGGATACAAGTTTGAAGATGATTCTATAGCAATGCAAGCATATAAATCCGGAAAAACAATTGAATTAGCGGATTTATCCTCAATGAAAAACTTAAAGCCAATTAAAGACATAAAAGAAGATAAAGCGGTTTATTGTCTTTCGGTACCGATGAAAAGTTCTTTGGAATGTGTCGGCGTTATTGTAATTCAGAATTACGAAGAAAAAGAACTTGATACAGATTTTGTTCACATGTGCGAAATTACGGCAGATTTATTTGCAACATCAATGGCTTTCCAAAAAGAAGCTGAAGAAGCGGAAAAATTGATAAATGACGCAGATGCCGACATTTCTGAGCTACAACACTTAAGAGCAGAAATCACAGCACTAATAGGTGATTTGGGAGATGAACAACAAGCATTCGTAGAAAATCTTGCAAGAGCGGTTGATAAAAGAAGTCATTTTAAAGTTAATTATTCAAGAGCCGTTGCAGAATTGTCCGTCGAAATATGCACGGAATTAGGATTGAATGAAAAAACAAAAGATTTGGTATATTATGCCGCATTGTTACGTAATATAGGCAAAATTACACTTCCTGTCGAAATTTTTGACAAAAAAGGCTCACTTACAAAAGATGAATGGGCAAAATTATACAATCACCCGAATATCGGTGTTAACCTGCTTATGAGCATTAACTTTATGGCAGAAGTTATTCCGTATATTCACTATCATAAAGAACGCTGGAACGGCACGGGACGTGAAGGATTAAGCGGACAAAGCATTCCTCTCGGTTCAAGAATTATTGCAATTGCCGATGCGTATTGTGCTTTGACAACGGACAGAACTTACCGAAAGGCAATGCCTGTTGAGCAAGCTTTAAAGATTATGAAAGAAGAAGCTTGTGAGAAATGGGATCCAATGCTCGTAGATACACTAATCGGACTAAAAAGTTAAGCAACAAATAATTTAATATATTTAACGGATAAAAAACTTATTAAAACATCTTATACTTGCTCTATATGATAAAAATATGGAGATGCGGAATGGCAAGACGTACAAACGCAAAAACAAAAGATGTTAACTCGGCAAATATAAAAATAGCTCCAAAACGCAAAGCTGATTTAAAAGTTGCACAGGAGCCCATTGTAAAATGTAAGCCATATAATGATATTGATTTAAACAAATGGAAAGAATACGGGCACATTAAAACCGATACATTATGGTTATTTCCTAATAGGGATAACTCAGGAAGGCATTCAAACGAATACCACGGGAATTATATTCCGCAGCTTGCACAACAATTTTTTGAACGTTTTACCAAGAAAAAAGATATCATATTAGATTTATTTTTAGGCTCGGGAACGTCGGCAATCGAAGCTGTTAATATGGAAAGAAGATGTATCGGCGTTGAACTTAAACCGGAGCTTGTTGAACACGTTTCGGAAAAATTTTCGCAAAAAGAACTTGTCACGGATGTAAACTTAATTTCCGCAGATTCTGCAAGCAGAGAAGCATACGAAAAAGTCAAAGCAAGACTTGAAATTATGGGTGAAGAAAAGGCACAGTTTTTGGTTTTGCACCCACCGTATGACGATATCATTAAGTTTTCAGATAAAAAAGAAGATTTGTCTAATTGCTCTTCAACTGAAGAATTCTATAATATGTTTGAAAAAGTAGCAAAAAACGGATACGACTTACTTGAAGAAGGCAGATTTGCAGCATTAATTATCGGAGATGAATACAAAGACGGCGAATGCAAAATGTTATCTTTTGATTGTGCTAAACGCATGCAAAATTTAGGATTTAAATTAAAAGCAACCATTGTGAAAGATATTCAAGGTAACGAACGGGCAAAAGGGAAAACCGCTAATCTTTGGAGATACAGAGCTTTATTCGGAGGTTTTTATATTTTCCAACACGAATATATCTTCATTTTTCAAAAAGAAGAACAAAAAAAATTTGATAAAACAG
>JBJEGL010000069.1:0-12324 GCA_051875035.1 Candidatus Gastranaerophilaceae bacterium
CAGAACAGAAGAAGAAGTCAATTTTTTAATGGGGCTTCTTGCAAAAACAATAAGAAACGAACTTAGGGAAATGAATGAAAATGGTATAAAAATAACATTCATAGGAAATATAAAGGGTCTTAACCGAGAACTTCAAGGTATTGTTAAAGAAGCGGAAGAAACGACAAAAAATAATCAAGGCGTAAATCTTCAAATTGCATTTAATTACGGTTCAAGAATGGAAATTACAAATGCATGCAAACAAATTGCCGAAGAAGTTAAACAAGGAAAACTAAACACGGAAGACATAACCGAAAGCACTATTAGTAGCAATTTATATACCAATAATATTACCGATCCCGATTTATTAATAAGAACGGGCGGAGAAAAAAGAATCAGCAATTATTTATTGTGGCAATCAGCATACTCCGAAATATATGTTACAGACATATTTTGGCCTGAATTTGGGAAAAAAGAACTTGCCGAAGCAGTAAAAGAATATGCCAGAAGGACAAGAAGGTTTGGCAAATGATAATAACTGTTGCAACCGGAAATACTCATAAACTTATTGAAATGCAGCAAATAAACCCGTTTAAAGAAATTGTTTTAACTAAAATCAACGGAGAATTTGAGCCGGAGGAAAATGGTACAACATTTGAAGAAAACGCATTCATAAAAGCAAAAGAAGCCTCTTTAATAACAAAGGGATACGCTTTTGCGGATGACAGCGGATTATGCGTAGATGCACTAAACGGAGAACCGGGGCTACATACTGCAAGATATGCTCCGACACAAGCAGAAAAAATTTCTAAAATGTTAACAGAACTAAAAAATATTCCTTTTGAAAAACGCACGGCAAGATTTATTTGCAGCATGGTATTAACAGACAAAGAAGGAAATATAGTACATAAAACGAATGGAAAAATTGAAGGTTATATTGCACAACAAGCAGCAGGATGCGGAGGATTTGGCTATGATCCGATATTTTTCATTCCTAAATATAATATGACAATTGCAGAACTTCCTGATGGTGAAAAAAATAAAATTTCACACCGTTCAAATGCTCTTGTGCCAATGCTACAATACATAAAAGAAAATATAATAGCATAAATTATTTCGACATAAAAATTATAATTTCATTGTATTTCTTTTATAAAAAAGAGTAAAATAGGTACAGGTATATTTATCAAGGTTATAAAATGAATAGCAGTCATATTGTTAAAAGCTTTATTTGCATGGGTGAAATTATAAATTTATTATACGTAAAATCAAAAAATTGTTATGCTGTCGAGCATAACGGAGAAATATTAAAAGTTTTTTCCAGACAAAGTAATATGCAAGTTATGGAAAATTATGTGATGCAGTTGTTAACAAAGTTAACGGACAATAAAATCCAAAATAAAGAAAAAACAGAAGAAAAATAATCGGGGAAAATTATGTTTGATAATTTGTTTGCAAAATATGTAACCGTAAAGAACATTATTTTTGGTATAATTGCTATTTTAGCTATAATTTTTGTATTCAAGAACATAGATATAGCATTAGTATTTTTTGCATCATTTGTTATTGCTTGTTCGCTAAATCCTATTGTAGACAAAATAGATACTTATACAAAAATTAGTCGCAACACTGCCTCTGCAATTGTTTTATCAGGAACAGCATTAGTTTGCATATTAATTATTGTACCGACAATATTTATGGCAGCATCTGAAATGTCTTCTTTTGCTGTTAAATTTCCTATATATATTGATGAAGCTGATGACTTTTTAATGAAAATTCCATTTGCAAAGCAGCTCGGATATAACGGCGTCAACACTGATACAATCGCATCAGCATTAGCTGCTTATTCTAAAGATATATTAGGCAATATAATCGACATAGGCAAAAACATAAGTTCAGGTGTCGTATATTTCATTATTTCATGTATGATAACATTTTATTTTATGTCAGACAAAAAAAATTTGAAAAAAGCCTATATGAATCTCTTTCCTTCAGCGATGAGAAACAACGCAGAAAATATAATACATATAATTTCTCAAAAAATTGGAGGATATATGACTGCCTTAATTATTACAATGACAAGCGTAGGAATAGTAATGATTATCGGGTTGATGATACTTGGAGTTCCATACGCACTGTTATTAGGCTTGATTACGGCAGTCATGGATATTATTCCTGTTGTCGGACCTGCAATCGCGTTTCTTATTTGTATAGTAACAACTTATCAGGCAGGTTTACATGCGGTTTTATCAGTTATTGCGGTATTTGCAATTGCTCAAATAGCAGAAAATAACTTAGTAAGACCCTATGTATTCGGAAAATTTTTAGATATTCATCCGCTGCTTATATATTTATTTTTATTCATAGCAGCAAAATATATGGGAGTTACAGGAGTCATTTTTGCACCTGCAATCGCAGCAACAGTATGCGTATTAACAGAGGAACTTTATATAAAAAGCCTAAATTAAATATACATCAGTTTGGCATAAAAGAAGCGGTTAAACAAAAATTAACCGCTCTTTTACAACAAAATTAAGCTTTTACTTCCTGTGTATCAAATATATCAATAAATTTGAACGCATTAACATCAAAGACACCTTTGTCAGTTATTTTTATATCTGGAATTACAGATAAAGACAAAAATGCCATTGTCATAAACGGGTCCTCAAGTCTGCATCCTATTTGCTTAACGCCTTCTTTTAGTTCATGACATTGAGCCAAAACAGTTTCAAAAGGCTGATCAGACATAAGACCTGCAATTGGTAGAGGTAATTTAGAAATAACTTCTCCGTTGTTTACAACAACTTTTCCACCTTGGGATTTTACAAGTTCAATGGCTGCAAGCTCCATATCTGCATCATTGGTTCCGACAACAATCATATTATGAGAATCGTGAGCAACTGTTGATGCAATAGCTCCTGATTTCAGACCGAATCCTTTTACAAAGCCTTTTCCAATATTTCCTGTTGCTTTATGTCTTTCAAAAACCATTATTTTTAAGACATCATTTTCAACATCAGATTCAGCCAAACCATTAACAACTTTGATTTTTGTTGTAATAGCTTTAGTAAGCAGAGTACCGGGAACAATTTCCATTGCTCTTACGGTGTCTGATTTTGCAGGAATTTTAAAATCTTCATGTTCAATCCATTTAACGTTGACAGAACCACGGAGCCTTGGAACCTCCGTATGTTCAACATCACAAATAAGTTTACCGTTTTCGGCAACAATTTCACCGCTTTTGAAAACAAGTGACGGTTTAAAATCCTTAAGATTATCGAAAACAAGCATATGTGCTCTGTATCCCGGAGCAATTGCCCCAAGGTCGGTTAAGCCGAAATATTCTGCTGTATTAATAGAAGCAACTTTTATTGCAGTAACAGGGTCAATTCCTGCAGCAACAGATTGTCTTACCATATCGTTAATATGCCCCTTTAAATCGGTAGGATGTCTATCGTCAGTAACAAATATGCATCTTTCTGTATTTTTACCACGCAAAATAGGAATGAGTGGCTGTAAATCTTTAGCAGCAGAACCTTCTCTAATCATAATATGCATACCAAGTCCGAGTTTTTCGGTAGCTTCTTCAGGTGTAGTACACTCGTGGTCTGACATAACGCCTGCAGCAACATATGCACACAAATCCTTTCCGCTCAAACCTGGAGCATGCCCGTCAATTTTCTTATGTTTAGAAAGTCCTAATTTAAGTTTTGACATAACTTCTTTATCACAATTTAATACGCCGGGAAAATTCATCATTTCCGCAACACCTAAAATTGCAGGATCGTCCATAAGCAGGGATAAATCATAACTTGCAAGTTCAAAACCGGAGGTTTCGGAATTCGTTGCAGGAACACAAGAAGGAAGCATTATATAAACTTGTAAAGGTAAATCTTTACAAGCTTCTCTCATAAAACTTATACCATGCAGACCAAATACATTTGAAATCTCGTGCGGATCAGCCATAACCGTGACTGTACCTTCCGGAACTACTGCTTTTGCAAATTCTTTAGGCAAACACATCGAACTTTCAATATGAACGTGACCATCTATAAAAGCAGGAGTAACGTACGCACCGTTAACATCTATTTCTTTTTGTCCTTTATAATTTCTTCCGATACCTGCAATACGTCCTTCAAATACAGCTATATCGGTAATTTTTATTTCATCATTAAAAACATTGACTAAGTTAGCATTCTTAATAACCAAATCTGCAGGTTCTTGACCTCTTGCCACTCTGATAAGTTTTTCCGCGTCCATAATTTCTCCTGTTCAACACACTTATTAGATAATATAATAACACAGACAGAGTAAAAAAAAACTTTTTTGTGTTAAAATTTTTTTAAAATGGTGAAAATATGAAAAAGATTGAAATATATGATACAACACTCCGTGACGGAGCACAATCGGAGGGAATTAATTTTTCTACGTCCGACAAATTAAAAATAATAAAATTATTAGATGACCTTGGAATCGACTATATTGAAGCAGGATGGCCGGGAGCAAATCCAAAGGATGTTGAGGTTTTTGCAGCATTGAAAGAAACAAAGCTTAAACATTCAAAAATAACAGCTTTCGGATGCACAAGAAAAGCGAATGCAAAACCAGAAGATGACAAAGTTTTAAATATGCTTTTGGAAGCGAATACTGAGATTATTACTATTTTCGGAAAAACATGGGATTTTCACGTTGAACACGCACTATGTACAACGCTTGAAGAAAATCTTAATATGATATCTGATAGTATCAAATATTTGATATCAAAAGGTAGAAAAGTATTCTTTGATGCGGAACATTTCTTTGACGGATACAAAAATAACCCCAAATATGCAATGCAAGCAATAAAAACAGCACAAGAAGCCGGGGCGGAAAGAATTATTTTATGTGATACAAACGGCGGTTGTATGTACTATGAAATATCAGAAATAACAACCGATATTATGAAAACTTTTCCTAATATGAAATTAGGAATACATGTACATAATGACAGTGATATGGCTGTTGCAAACTCGGTTGCGGCAGTTGATGCCGGTGCTATACAAGTCCAAGGTTCCGTAAACGGATACGGAGAAAGATGCGGAAACGCAAACCTTTGTTCAATAATACCAAATTTACAATTGAAAAAAGGATATGATATTTTACAAGACAAAATAACTGATTTAACTTTTATATCAAACAGTATTGCTGAAATTTCAAATGTTTCAATACCGTCGAATGCTCCTTTTATTGGTCTTAGTGCCTTTGCACATAAAGCAGGTGTACACGCAAGCGGAGTAAGAAAAAATTCAAAAACATACGAACATATTTCCCCTGATTCGGTAGGAAACAGAAGAAAAATTTTAATTTCCGATCAAGCAGGTACTGCTTCATTAAAGGAAAAAATTAGGAATTTAAGGATAGTAAAAAATCTTCAAGAAAGCGAATTACCTAAAATTATTGATAGGATTAAAAAACTTGAATGGAAAGGATTTGCTTTTGAAGGAGCAGAAGCATCATTTGAACTTCTAATTATTGATACTCTGGGTAAAATGCCGGATTTCTTTAAAATTTCCGGATTTCGTGTTATCGGAGATACCTATCTCGGAGAACAAAAACACAATATTATAACAGAAGCTTCAGTAAAAGTTAAAATAGATGAACATAATATTCATACTGTTTCGGAAGGTGAAGGACCGGTTAATGCATTGGATACAGCATTAAGAAAAGCTCTTGTAGAGTTTTATCCGGAAATACTTAAATATAAACTATGTGATTTTAAAGTTCGTATACTGGACAGCAAAGACGGTACAGCAGCTGTGACAAGGGTAATGGTTGAATCAACGGACGGTATAAACAAATGGGATACTGTCGGTGTAAGTGAAGATATTATAGAAGCCTCTTATATGGCAATTACAGACAGTATTATGTATGGCTTAATACTTCATACACCTGATGTGATAGAATCTATAAACGAATAAGAAAGTATATATATGTTTATAGTTGAAAAACCATATACATCAGATTTTTTGAAGGAAACTTTAGAAAAAAATCAATATCCCGTATTATTAAATACTGTTGCAGAAGAATTACTTCAATGCTCTAATTTGAACTATATGTCCGAACAATCGGCAATTGAAGTTTTAAAAAAATCCCAAAATCCGAAATTATATTGCAACTCTGAAAATGCATTAGAATGGATTTTTAAAAATTTAAAAGATACAAGTTTACCAGGAAAAATATCACTATTCAAAGATAAAATAAAATTCAGAAAATTGATTTCAAAAATATATCCGAATTTTTATTTTAGAGAAATTAGCTTACAAGAATTAGAATCTCTTAATTCCGAAAATATCAAATTTCCTTTCGTTTTAAAACCGTCAATAGGTTTTTTGAGCTTTGGCGTCTATATGATATATGGTGAAAATGATTTAAATACTGTTAAGAATAATATTTTACGTGATTTAGAAAAGATTAAGGAAATATACCCGTTAGAAGTTGTCGATACGTCAACATTTATAATTGAAGAAATGATTAATGGTGAAGAATATGCTGTTGATGCATATTACGATGAAAATGGTAAACCTGTAATTTTGAATATATATAAACATCCGTTCAGTTCTGAAAAAGATGTTTCCGATAGAATTTACTATACTTCAAAAGGAATTTTGAAAGAATATTTAACCAAATTTACAGATATTCTCCAAAAAATAGGAAATGCTGCAAATTTAAAAAATTTTCCCGTACATATTGAAATGCGAGTCAATAAAGATAATATTATTCCGATAGAGTTAAACCCGATGCGGTTTGCAGGTTGGTGTATGACGGATATTGCTCACTATGCTTGGAATATCAATGTTTATGAATATTATTTTAATCAAAAGAAACCTGACTGGACAAATATATTGAAATATATAGATGACAGCATTTTTTATGTAATGTTTTCCGATATATCCAAAGATATAGACAAAAACCGAATTACCGGAATTAATTATGACAGTCTAATAAAAAATATTTCAAATCCGTTAGAAATAAGGAAAATTGATTATAAAAAACATCCGATATATGCAATTGTTTTTGCAAAAACAAAAGAAGAAAAAGAGATTAACAATATATTAAATCTTGACATATATCAGTATATTAAAGTTCAATAAATTACGCAAAAAATAGCCACATCGCAATTATAACATAAGCTAAGGCAGCAAATTTATTAACATAATTTCCAAAGTTTTTATTATTTTTTATAAATTGATTAAATTGAGCAGCAAGTAAAGAACAAACAGCAAATACACACCATGAAACAAAGGCAAAAACAGCACCTAAAATAATCATATCGAGAGCAAAATGCTTCGTTTCGGAACTTACAAATTGGGGTAAAAATGCAATAAAGAAAAGTGCGACTTTCGGATTTAAAATATTCATCAATATTCCCTTCTTAAATCCTGATTTTGAAGAAGTCATATTACAATTTAAATTTCCGCTTGATTTTAAAGCACAATATGCAAGATATAACAGATAACAAGCTCCTGCAATTTTTAAAGAAAAAAATGCAGCTTGGGAACGTTGAAAAATTACGGGAATACCAAATGCAGCAAGAGTCGTATGGAAAATACAGCCTGTAACAAGACCTGTTGCTGTTAAAAGAGCTTGCTTTCTTCCCAGAGTAATACCTTGAGTTATTACGAATAAAATATCAGGTCCCGGAATAACCGCAAGTATTGCAGAAGCACAAATAAAAGCACAAAAATTGTCCATAACAAAAAGCCTTCAAAATAAGTACTAACTAATTTTAGCATAAATTATTATATGAAGTCATAACATAACTTTTCTAATTTGTATGTTCTATTTTTCATGTTAAAATTAAATAGGAAAATATTATGACAAAATTTGCAGTAAAATTATTAAAAAATAAATATTATCCTCTACAAATTCCCGATTCTGTACAGGTAGAGCATGGAAAATATGTGCTTGTTAAAACAGACAAAGGCGAAGAAGCCGTAAAAGTATTTGCTGTTTCTCCTCAAATTGCGGCAATATGGGATAAGTATAAGCCGGAAGTACTTCCTTTAATAAGAGTTTTGAATAAAGAAGAAGTTCAAATGCTTGACAAAATCAGAGATGAAGAAAATGAAGCATATAAAATATGTCAAAATTTAATAAAAAAACTTCATTTGATGATGAATTTAGTAGACTGTAAATATACTTTTGATAAAAAAAAGATTTCATTTTTTTATACAGCACCGGAACGTGTAGATTTTAGAAATCTTTTAAAAGAGCTTACTCAAATATTCAAAAGAGTAAGAATAGATTTAAGACATATAGGTGTTAGGGATGAAACGTCCTTATGTCAAGGCTGCGGGCTTTGTGGTCAACCATATTGCTGTTGTACATATAAAAGACAGTTTGAAGCAATAAATATCAAACTTGCAAGAGATCAGGGAATGCCTATTACTCCTGGAAAAATTTCTGGAACATGCGGCAGATTACTTTGTTGCTTAAACTATGAATACTCAAATTACGTTGAAGAAGCAAAAAACATGCCCCCTGTCGGCTCAGGAGTATTATCTCCCGACGGGCTTGGTTGTGTTGCTTCTGTAAACTTCCTTAACGGCAAGGTTTCCGTAAAACTTCAAGACGGTAAAACAAAAGATTTTATGCAGAAAGAACTTGAAATGATTGATGCAGATTTGAATATTGAAATCGATAAACCGATTATATATGAAGAATCCCAGGATGTTTCAAGTGCAGATATTAAACAGCTTGAAGATGATAGAAACAGTTCAACAGGTAATGTATAAGTTACAAATCAATACTCGTAAAACTCTGAACAGTTCCTATATATTTTAACCAAACAATTTCAAATTCCATAGCTTTTAATATAAAATCCTTAATATTATTATAAGCAAATAATTTTTTAGCATTAAAAATAATCATTCTTGTTTATATTTTATTAAGGTGATAGTTTCCTAATTCTTGAAAAAAACTACGGATTCGGGACGGATTTTACCATACCTATACAACTTATTATCGTATGATAAGCTTCAACAACAAATTTCTTAAAAACATAAAAATGAAAGAATAGAAATATAAAGAAATACTTTAAAAATTTGTCTGTATCTTCTGATTTTTTTACTAATTAATATAATATAATTGAACATTTTCTATTTTTTAACATAGCTACCTGTTTTGTATAACTGTTTATTGAAATTAGAATATGTAGTTATACAAAATATTACACATGTATTTCTACATATTTCAAGTATTTTATGCGGCTTTACTCTATTAACAAAAGTTACAAATTAAAGATAATTAGAGAAGGACAAATGTATGAACATAAAAAACTTCTCGGAAAAAGACTTCAAGAAATAAGAAAAAGCCGAAAGCTTACGCAAGAACAAGTTGCTGAGTTTGCAGGACTTGAAACATCAAGTATAAGTAATATAGAGAACGGAAAATATTATCCGAGTGCTGAAAACATAGAAAAAAATAATGAATATATTAAAAGTAACACCAAATGAACTCTTTTCGTTTGAAAGTTTTGCTGACACAAATGATTTAATTAACGAAATGACCTTATCAATGAAAAATAACGAAAAATTAACAAGAATGATGTATAAATTTTATATATCAATAAAATTTCAATAATCCGTATTCAGAGGAATATATACAGTAAATGAAGTTTTTCCATTGTTTGACGTTACATTAATATTACCCTCATGAGCCGTTACAATTTTATTTGCACAATAAAGACCCAATCCGGTACTTAAATGTTCAAATTTTTTTATTCCTGAATAATACTTATTAAAAATTAAGTTAATATCATCAGGATTTATATCTTCACCTTGATTAATAACTTGAATCATTAAATTTCTTTCATCATCGAAAACGTGCAAAATAACTTTTGTATCACTAAATCCGTATTTTGCAGCATTCATTAATAAATTTTGAATAACTCTTTTAAAATGAATTGCGTCAAGGTATAAATACTTATGGGTCAGATTAATGTCAATAACCGGAACTTGTTTCTTGGGTGAAAATATCGGCTTTAATTCGTCTAAAATTTGCTGCATAAAAACAGAAATATCAACCTTAATTTTATTTAATTCAATTTCAGAATATTGGAATTTATAAGTTTGCGAAATAAGTTCCGAAAGTTCAATTAAATCTTCATCCGATTTCTGCATCATCTGCAGCACATTTTTTTGAGCATCAGAAAGCTGACCGAAATTCTCTTTTAATAACATTTTAATTGCATTAAGTTCTGCAATAACAGGTGTCCTTAAGTCATGATTTAAAGCGGCAACAAAATCATCTTTAAATTTTTGAGACTCTTTTTCCATTTCTATCATTTTTTCAAGTGACTTATTTTTTTCAGTTAAAATATGTTTATACTCTAAAATCATATTTTCTCTGTATTGCAAAGCACATAACAACTTTTTAGAAGCAATTTTTATATTTTCATTTTTAAAAGAAGACAAATCAACCTGCAATTGCCCGTATCTCAATTGCCTCAGCATTTTTAGAAACTGAATTTCATTGAATTTTGAAATACTTTTCATTTTTACAATTACATATATAAGAGCAATATATATAAAAAATGAAATTAAAACTATAAATAAAACTAATATTTTCATATATATATGATATCACATAACAAAAAAGCGACAGTATTTACACTGCCGCTTTTAAAACTTAAGCTTCAATTAGCCTTTCATTTGGTTTGCAACTTCTTCTGCAAAATTATCATTTCTTTTTTCTAAACCTTCACCAAGTACCCAACGTGTAAATGATTTGATTTCAAAATGATTTTTTACTATATTTTCAACTGTTTCATCAGGATTTTTGATGAACGGTTGTTCCAAAAGACACTTTTGAGACATAAGTTTATTTACTCTGCCTTCAACTATTTTAGCTCTGATATTTTCAGGCTTCTTAGCAAGGTCTTCTTTACCCATTTCTATACGAGTTTCTTCATCAATAACTTCTTGAGGAATTTCTGCTCTTGAAATAAATTCCGGAGCCGCACTTGCAATGTGAAGACATACATCTTTTTGAACAACTTCATCAGCTTTATCACAGTTAATAAGTACACCGATTTTTCCGTTGTGAATGTAGGTAGCAGGAGCACCTTCTACTCTAACGAATCTTCTTACTGTAATTTTTTCACCGATTTTAGCTATTTTTTCTTTGATTTTATCTTCAACTTTCATACCGCAGCAATCACAGGTCGATGCCAACAATGCATCAACATCTGCAGGATTTTTAGCTGCAACTTGTTTTGCAAGATTATCAACAAGTTCTTTAAACTCAGGGTTTTTAGCAACAAAGTCAGTTTCACAATTAACTTCAATCATTGCACCGACATTGCCGTCAACATAAGAACCAACAAGACCTTCAGCTGCAATTCTGGACATTTTTTTGTCTGCAGAAGCGATACCTTTTTGTCTCAAAAGTTCCATTGCTTTTTCCATATCTCCGTCTGTTTCGGTCAATGCTTTTTTAGCATCCATGATGCCTGCACCTGTTTTTTCACGGAGTTCTTTTACTTGAGCTGCTGTTATTGCCATTGTTATTATTTCCTTTCGGGTTATTCTACTGCTGCAGGTTCTTCAGTTTTTACTTCCGCTTCTTCTACCCCTGCATCTTTTGCGGTAACTGCTTCTACTTTTTGTGTTGATGCAGCTTTGTTTTCACGAAGCTTTTTACCTTCTTCTACTGCGTCAGCAAGCTTAGAAACAACTAACTTAATAGAACGAATTGCATCATCGTTACCCGGGATAACACAATCTATTCCGTCAGGATCTGCATTTGTATCAGCAAGACATACAACAGGAATATTTAATTTATTTGCTTCTTTAATTGCAATTAATTCTTTCTTTTGGTCAATTACTACCAAAATATCGGGCATGCCTCTCATTTCTTTGATACCGCCTAATGATTTATTAAGTTTTTCAAAATTCTTATTAACTTGAGCAATTTCCTTTTTAGGAAGCTTTTCAACATTACCAGAGCTTATAAATTCTTCTGTTTCTCTGAGTTTATTAACTCGTCCTCTAATTGTTTCGTAGTTAGTCATCATTCCACCGAGCCATCTGCGGTTTACGTAATAAGCTCCAACTCTCGTTGCTTCTTCTTCAACAACATCCGCTGCTTGTTTTTTTGTACCTACGAATAAAACATTTTTTCCTTTTGCTGCATAATCTCTAACAAGAGCATATGCTTCATCAAGTTTTTGACTTGTTTTTCTGAGGTCTAAGACATAAATCCCATTTCTTGCACCATAGATATATGGTTTCATTTTAGGATTCCATCTTTGTGTTTGGTGTCCGAAGTGAACACCTGCGTCTAATAATTCAATCATTGATGCTA
>JBJEGL010000070.1:0-12291 GCA_051875035.1 Candidatus Gastranaerophilaceae bacterium
ATTTTCCGCATCCGGATTCACCTACCAAACCTAATATTTCTCCTTTGTAAATATCTAAAGAAACATCATTTACGGCATTGATAAAACTGTCGGTTTTTCCTCCGAAAACTGATTTTATCGGGAATTTCATATTTAAATTTTTTACTTCAATTAATTTTTCCATTTTTTTATTATACATGTTTTTTAACTTAAATTTATTACCGATTTAGTCAACGAAAGCTGTTTCAAGAAGTTCGATAAATTTGCCGCAGGAATTAAAATTGCACTGTAAACCGAGAGGTAGAGTATATTTATCTTCTTCATGAGAAATTAAAAATCCGCTTGCAGCAGGAATATTCAACTTTTCAGCGTATTCCGTAATAACGTCATTTGTATTATTTTCTCTGTCATTACCCGTAAATTTTCCGATAACAAGTCCTGAAATATTTTCTCTTATTTTTTCGCAATTAAATAACTGTGTGAACATTCTGTCAATTTTGTATGCAGGTTCATTAACATCTTCAACAAACAAAATAAATTTTTCATTTGGAATAAAATCCAAACCAATCATTGAAACAATTGTTGCAAGGTTCCCACCCCAGAGCATGCCCGAAGCTTCTCCTTTTTTGTAAACAAGACCTGATTTTTCGGCATCAAAAGTTTGTTTTTGAAGAATAGATAAAGTATCGAAAAAGGATTTTACGGTAAAATCGGAAAGTTTATCCGAACCAAAGTCACCATTTGCCATTGCACCGTGAAAGCATACCATTTTTGATTTTTTAATAATCATAAGTAAAAGAGCTGTAATGTCAGAATATCCGCAAATTATTTTTGGATTTTTGGCAATTAAATCGTAATCAATTTGATTAACTATACGTAAAAGCCCGTAACCGCCTCTTGTACAGACAATGGCATCAATTTTGGGGTTTAAGAAAAATTCATGAAGCTGATTAACTCTTTCATCATCAGTACCGGCATAACAACGGTATTTTTTATATGTAGTATCGGATATTATGACTTTATATCCGAGTTTATTAAAATAATTTGCTGCATTATTTATTTTGCTTATATCCCTAATATCGCCTGAAACGGATAACAGACCTATTGTATCGCCTTTTTGGAGTTTTTTTGGTTTAATTAATTTCATAAATAAGATTTTTTCATTCGTTTGTTTTATAATACTGATAGTAGCATTTTAATTTATTCGGAGCAAATTGTTGAGTAAAAAATACATACCATTGTATACAAAGTATCGTCCGCAGATTTTTGCGGATATAACGGGGCAGGAAAGCACCGTAAAAGCTTTGACGAATGCAATTGAGTCCGGAAGAATTATGCATGCATATTTATTTTGCGGTCCGAGAGGAACGGGAAAGACTTCATCTGCGAGAATTTTTGCTAAATCCTTAAATTGCGAAAACGGTCCGACGGTTACTCCCTGTGGAAAATGCCCCGGATGTCTTGATGTAATTAATTCAACTCCTGTTGATGTAATAGAAATAGATGCTGCAAGTAACCGTTCCGTCGAAGATGCACGAAATATTCTTGAAAAGGTTCAATATGCACCGCTTCACGGCAAATATAAAATATATATTATTGATGAAGTCCACATGTTGACAACGGAAGCATCCAATACTCTTTTAAAAACTCTTGAAGAACCTCCTGAAAATGTAATTTTCATTCTTGCAACAACGGAATCTCATAAGGTTTTGGAAACAATTGTTTCAAGATGCCAGAGATATGATTTTAGAAGAATTACAACCTCTGATATTGTAAAAAGACTTACTTATATTGCAAAATCCGAGGATATAAAAATTACTGAAGAAGCAATTTTAGCAGTAGCAAAAAATTCAGCAGGCGGAATGCGTGATGCGGTTGCTCTTTTGGATCAATTAAGCGTATTGGGACAAAATAGAGATATTACTGTTGATGACGTTAATGAACTTTTGGGTCAAATTTCTTACGATAAAATTTATGAAATTGCAGAGTGTATACATAGTTCCGATACAGAGTCTGCACTTAAACTTTTGAACGAAATTCACGACAGAGGCAATGAACCGGGACGTGTTCTAACGGCTTTAATAAAGTATTTTAGAGATATGTTAATCTTAAAGTCTTGTTCTGATAAAAATATTGTTTTTAATTTAACACAAATTAACGAAGAAATTTTTGATAAAATCAAAACGCAAAGTGAAAAATTTAATTCTCAAACATTGATATACTTTGAAGACAGACTTGCATACCACTTTGGTCGGTTAAAAGAAAATACAAATAAATATATGTGGGCGGAACTTTGTATAATAGATTTAACAAGTTCTCCGCAAATACCTTCGGTTGCGGATTTGGAAAAAAGAATTTCAATTCTTGAAGCAGCATTAAGTTCGGGGCAACCTGCTGTAATTCAGCATAAAACAGTTCCTGCACCGATAAGTATTAAGCCTCAAATATCAGAGCCCAAATCCGTAGAACAAAAAACATCTGACAAATTTGACTCACTTCAACAAACAGCAGCTCCCCAAAAACACGAGGAACAATCTAAACCGATTACAACAAATAATATCGGGCAATCGGATGAAGCTGCTGATTGGGCACAAATTACGGCAGAAATAAAAGGACCTGCAAAATTCTTTTATTCAAAATTGGCGAAACCAATAGAGATAAACCGTCACAAAATTGTTATAGGATTTTCTAATGAAGGTGGTGCCAAACAAGCAAATGACCCTGCAAAAAAATCTTTGCTTCAAGCTTCTGCATGCAAATATTTTGATGTTGAAACAATTCAAATTGAAATTAAAACAGGCAGTTTTGACGTAAAAAAAAACTCTAACGAACAACATCCTCTTATAGCTGATTTAGTTCCTAAGCAAGAACGACAAGAAGAACAAAAAGTTCCGCTTGATACAGAAATAAAAGAAATAAATGCGGAAAATAAAACAGTTGAAAAAATTGTTCCTCAAAATGGTACTGATAATACGTCTTTATCGGAAGAATGTGATTTTGACAGCGGAATGTATGAATCAGGGTTTGATGAAGATTTAACGGAAGAAAACAACAACATTTCAAGTACTGTTCCAATAAATTCCCTTGATATTTCCGATACGGCAAAAAGTATTTTAGAACTGTTCAACGGTAAAATTGTAGAAGAATAAAAATGTATCAGAATGCAATTTTGTCGTTAATTTCTTTTAATGCAGCTATTGCTCTTTGATTTTGATTATCCATTTTTAAGATTGTTTTAGCATATCCTTGAGCGGCATAGTAATTTTTAATTCCAAAAAATTCAATATCCATTGCCATAAAATAAAATGAAATATTTTTAGGATTTAGAGTTATTGCTTTATTAATATCTTTTTGAGCTTCAGCATATTTTTTTAATTGAAATTCTGACCAGGCTTTTTGATGATAAAATTTAGCAGAATACGTTTTATCAGATTGGTTATCAAGTAAAATAGCCTGAGATAAACTGAGAATTGCTTCCCCATATTTTTTCATTGAATTATCTATGCAGCCTTTTATATAAAAGCTTCCGGCATTATTTTTATCCAATTGCATCGCAATATTAATAAAAGTAAGACCTTCTTGCGGCTTTTGCATTTTATATTTGCACCATGCAAGTTCTTGAAAAGCTTCTACATAGCCGGGATTTAATTTCACAACCTTTTTAAAATCATCTGATGCATTTTTATAATGCTCCATATTCTCTTGAAGCATTCCTCTGTCAAAATAATACTGAAAATTTTTGCTGTTACAATTTATTGCAGAATCAAAGTCAAAAAGTGCACCTTTATAATCTCTCATTTTCTGTTTTAATAAAGCACGTTGATAAAATAAAAATTCTGACGGTTGGATTTTTATTGCGGTATTAATATCTTCAATTGCAAATTTGAACTTTTTTTGCATACCGAATATTTTACTTCTTTGAAAATAATATTCGGGAGCAGGTTTTTGCTGTATTAGTTTATTTATGGTTAAAATTGCATCATTATACTTTGATGCGGCAATAAACAACATAAATCTTGCCCTTAAATAAAATTCAACCGGAATATTTTTTGAATTTTTGTCATCAAAATAAAAAAAGTTTAATCTTTTAATTATCGGTTCTGTAAGTGCATACAGTTTATGAAGAATATTTGCGGGGACTCCCTGTATTTGAGAAGCTTTTATAAAACAATTAAAAGCAATTTCGTAACAGTCTTCAAATTCCCCTCGGGAAACAGCTTCCACAAAGGCTGTATAATCGTGTAGAGAGGCATTATCATTTTGAATTATCTCAATAAGATTTTCAATAACTTTACGCCATTGGGAGTTTTCAATTAATTCGTCAATTTCTTTATCGCTAATCTTCATAATAGAATTTTATAATATATTAGGTAGTTTTGTACAGAAATATTTTTATTATATTACTCAATTATACCGAACAAGTCGTAATCATCTGCTTTTGTAACCTTTGCACAGACTATATCACCAGGAATAACAGTATCCTCCTCATTTTTAGTTTTTAAATATATAAGTCCGTCAACTTCAGGAGCATCTTTATATGTTCTTGCCGTGATAATTCCTTCATCCGTGACATATTCTACAATACATTCAATTTTTTTTCCTACTAATTCTGCATTTATCTTTTTAGAAATCGCCTTTTGTATTTTCATAAGTTGATTTCTTCTTTTATGTTTGATTTTTGCGGGAACTTGATTGGGCAAATCATAAGAATAAGTTCCTTTTTCCCGAGAGTATTCAAAAACACCGAGTCTGTCAAATTTCGTTTTTTCAATAAAATCCTTTAAATGTTCAAAATCCTCTTCCGTTTCTCCGGGGTAGCCGACAATAAAAGTTGTTCTTATTGCTATATCGGGAATTTTTTTTCTTATTTTTTCAATCAATTCAGTATAATCAAAAGCCGGTCTTTTCATAGCTTTTAATACAGAAGGACTTGAATGCTGTAATGGGATATCAATATAATTGAAAATCTTATCCGAATTTTTAATTACATCAAGAAGTGAGTCTGTAATTCCGGACGGATAAGTATACATAATTCTTAAACGTCCAAGATTTTCTATTTTTATAAGCTCTGATAAAAGTTTATCGAGAGATGGTTTTCCGTATATATCTTTCCCGTATGCTGTTGTATCTTGTGCAATAAGAATTATTTCCGCAACTCCCTTTTTTACAAGAGATTTTGCTTCTTCAACAATTTTTTCCATTGGTCTTGAATTGTATTTGCCTCTCAGCTTGGGGATTACACAATACCCGCATTCACAGTCGCAGCCTTCCGCAATTTTTAAATAAGAAGATGCACCAATCGTAATTTGTTGACGTTGTATATTTTCCGGATAAAGATAATTGGGGTGTTCCGTAACAGCGTATTCTTGTTTGTCATCCGAAATATTTTTTATAATTTCGGCAATTTTGTCCATATCGGCGGTTCCTATAAAGGCTTTTACTTCAGGAAGTGCTTTTTTTAATTCTTCTTTATCATTTTGTGGTAAACAACCTGCAACGATAACCTTTTTACCTGCATTAATCATTCTTATTATTGAGCTGACAGATTCTTGTTCAGCATCATGAATAAAAGAACAAGTATTTATGAGAACATTTTCCGCCTGATTTTCATCAAGTGTTATTTTGTGCCCCATAGAGGTTATCATACCTGCCATAAGTTCGGTATCTATAAGGTTTTTTGCACATCCGTGATTAATTAAAGCTATTTTCATAATAAATCTTTTCTCTTAAATATCTGTAAAATATACAAGTTTTCTCCGAAAGTTTCAACTTTTTCATAATTGTCGTTTACAAAAATACAAAACTGCTTGCCGTAATCATCACAAATGTATTTTTTACCGTAATCTGCAGTATTTCTGTTGTTAATTATAAAATATTCAGGCTTTGTTTCCTCAAAATGTTCTATAATGTTATCTTCACCAAAAGTTTCAAAATACATTGGAGTCAGACTGTCATAAAGGTTATCGGCAGGACGTTTTGTTACAAAATTCAAAAACTGAGTCTCCGGCAAAACAACAACTTTATCTGTTAGTTTTGTATTTTTTTCTATATATTCAATAGCTTTATTTAAAGGCTCTGAAATATACGGATAGGTATATATCGTTTTAGTGATTATTTCATAATAATTTATATTTTTAACATGTTCTAGTCCAATATAGCCTTTGACTTTTTTTAATCCTTGAACACTCGATGTTACAACAAATAAGCATATTAATACAAAAATAATAAACGTAAATGAATTTTTGATATTCATTTTTGTTTCTTCATTTTTTGAAAAATCAATATTTTCAAGAAAAACATATATTGAAAAAATAAGAAACGGCAATGTATATATTCCGTAAGTTTCGATATTAACTGCAAAAAAAGTTTTTAATGACAGTAAAATTGCCGATAACATGTAAATAAATACAGGTTTGTTTTGATATATTTTTTTGAAATAAATGAAAAATAATAAAGCATTTATTATTGCAAATAAAGAAAAACCTGCTGTTCCGACATAAACAGTCCCGATTATAGCAAACAGATATACAATAACAGTTAAAAATTTGTCAGTTTTACAAATTTTTTGAGCAAAATATAAAATCGTACCGATAGCAGCGAGCATAAGCGTTTTTGCAAAACAAATACCAAAAACTTTTAAATTAAAATAAGTTCCCGTAAAGTTTGTATACAAATATTTTATCGCATAAGTATTTGCCATAATTTTCATAATTTCGGATGTTTTTGCCAAATCATTAAAGCTCATACCTTGTAAAAACAAGCTTCCAAAAGATATAAACGGAATAAGTACAAGCATCAAAATTGAAAATAAAACATTTTTCGTTTCAATTTTTTTACAGAGTAAAATGTAAATCAAAAGAAAAATTAAATACCCCGTAAACTCATATTTGCAGCAAAAAGCACCTCCCGCAAAAATACACGCAAGATAAGCATATTTTGACATATCGGTTTTTGAAAACTTTATGAAAAACAATAAAGATAAAACAAAAAAGCAAAGACCATACGTCATTGCAAAAGAATAAGGTAATATATAATTAAATATACTTGTTGAACATATTGTTAAAACACAAAAAGTCATAAAAACTCTTTGTGGTAAACCATTTTTTGAAAAATTAGTAATTTTTCCGTATTTATTAAAAAATTCTTTAAGAATAAGCCAAACCGAAGAAATTAAAAGCATTAAATTTAAGATACCAAAAATTCTTAAAGAATGAATTTTTACACCGAAAATCTTGTACGCTAAAGTATTCAACTGGTAGGATAACGGACCGTATATATTAAAAATATCTTTGTATAAAACTTCTCCATTTAACATTCTATAAGGTATGTAAAGCTCTCTACCCGTATCAATAGCTGGATTGAGGGTAAATACGGAGAACATATAAAGAATAATAAAACTTCCTAAAAACACACAAGGGTATAAAGATATTTTTTTCTTGTCAACCATTTTTATTCTCCGAAAGGTAATGAAAGTTGAGGAATTTCGGGAACATTAGTTTTCTTTCTTCCTGCAAGATCTTTTTGAAATTCTTTTTGCATTTCAACCATAAGTTTTTGTGCATTGTTTACCACGGAAGAAGGCAAACCAGCTGTTTTGGCAACTTGAATGCCATAGCTTTTACTTGCTGAACCCTCAACAATTTTTCTTAAAAATTCAATTTCGCCTTCTTTTTCACTAACTGTAATTCGATAATTTTTGATTTGCTCAAACTTTCTCGGCATAACATTTAATTCGTGATAATGAGTAGCAAAAACTGTTCTTGCCTTGATTTTTGTAGCAATATATTCAGCAACCGACCAGGCAATGGCAACTCCGTCATAGGTGCTTGTACCTCTGCCTATTTCATCAAGCAAAATGAAACTTTTTTCGGTAGCAGAATTTAAAATATATGCAGTTTCACTCATTTCAACCATAAAAGTTGACTGTCCCAAAGATAAGTCATCAGAAGCCCCGACTCTTGTGAAAATTTTATCAACAATACCGATTTCAGCATAAGAAGCAGGAACAAAGCAGCCCATTTGTGCCATAATGACAATTAATGCATTTTGACGCATATATGTAGATTTTCCCGCCATATTCGGACCTGTTAAAATCATAAATTGGGTATCGTTTGTATTTTGAGTATTTGCACGGAGTTTTAAATCATTCGGCACATATTTACCCATAGGTAAAATCTTTTCGATAACAGGATGTCTGCCGTCTTGTATCAAAATTCCTTCTTCCTCCGTAATAATAGGACGGACATATTTATTTTCAGCCGCAATGGTAGCAAAAGAAAGTAAAACATCAATCGAGGCAAAATCATGGGCGGCTGTTTGTACGGCTTCTGCATATTCTTTTGCATATTCTCTCATATCAGAAAATATTTTATATTCGGTTTCGACCGATTTATATTTTGCTGCGGAAACTTCTGTTTCAAACTTCTTTAAATCTTCTGTTATAAATCTTTCTGCATTTGTTAAGGTTTGCCGCCTAATATAATCTTGCGGTACAAGCGGAAGATTTGAATTAGTAACTTCTATAAAATAGCCGAAAGTTTTACTGTATCCTATTCTTAAATTTTTAATGCCGGTACGCTCTTTTTCGTATGCTTCTGTTTCAAGAAGTTTTTTTTCACCGCCGTTTAAAAGTTCTCTGAAATAGTCCAGTTCTCCGTTAACACCATCTTTTATTATTCCGCCGTCTTTTACACCTACCGGTGCATTTTCGGATACGGTTTTGTCTATAATATTTGCAAAATCAAGAAGTTCCTCAACATTTACCGAAAGTTTCAGAAAATTATTGTTAAATTCCGATAAAATATTTACAATCTCAGGTAAAAGAAATAAAGAGTCTTTGATTGCCAAAAAATCTCTCGGATTTGCATTTCCATTACTCATTTTTACGGAAAGCCGTTCTATATCATAAAGTTTTGAAAGCAGTACTGTAAGTTTATTTGCTGCCTGTTTGTTGTTTAGAAATTCTTCAACTGCATCAAGACGATTATTAATTTCTTGAACATCCTTTAATGGCTGAGTAATCCATTTTTTTAAAAGTCTTGCCCCCATATTTGTTTTAACTTTATCAATTGCCCATAATAGACTGCCGTATTTTGATTTTTCTCTGCTTGTTTCTAAAAGTTCAAGATTTCTTGCAGTATTAATGTCCAGCGATAAAAACTCGGATAATTGATAAGATTTTATTGTGTCAAACTTTGGCAAGTTTGCTTTTCTTGTTTCGGTTAAATAAGTACAAATTGCTCCTGCCGAACGAAAACCTATAGGAAAATCAAAATATCCGAAAGCATCTAATGAATTGATATTAAAAAGTTCTTTTATATTTTTTTCTGCAAGGTTTTTGTCAAAGGCTGTATACGACATTTTTGAGCAATTATAATTAATAATAAATTGTTCCGGTAAATCAAATTTTTCGTCAGGAACAATTTGGAAAGGCAAAACTTTTTGTTTTTTTACTGGGGCAAGAACTTCCGAGGGATTTATTCTTGCAAGTTCTGCCGCAATATCAGTAATATTTCCTTGTGTGATATAAAATTCACCTGTCGTAATATCCGTATAAGCAAGTCCAAAAGTTTCGTCTTCGCATATCAATGCTGCCAACCAATTGTTTTTATCGGATTTTAGAAGATTTAATTCACTTACGGTTCCGGGAGTGACTACTTGAGTAACTTCCCTTTTTACAAGCCCTTTAGCTAATGCGGGATCTTCCATTTGATCACAAATTGCTGCTTTGTATCCTTTTTCAAGTAATTTTGGAAGATAATTATCAAATGCTTTTGCAGGAATTCCTGCCATGGGAATTTTTCCGAGAACACCTCCGTCACGTGCAGTTAATGTAATTTCAAGAGCTTTTGAAATTTCTATTGCATCCTCAAAAAAAGCTTCATAAAAATCCCCCATTCGATACATTAAAATTATACCTTGATATTTCCTTTTGATTTCAAGGTATTGCTTAAGCATCGGGGTTGCTTCATTTAAATCTACTTCTGAACTGTTAATATTATTGATTTCTTTTTTTGTCATGACTATACTAATTTTAGTCAAATTATATACAAATAACAAGCTATAAGGTTAAGAAATGTTCGGATGTTTAGGGAATTTTATAAGAACGATTGTTCTAATACTTGCCGTTGTTGTTTTTTTTGCAATCGGTGGTGTTACATTTTTTAAAGATTTTGTTAATGATTTCAGTTCTAAGTTTCAAATTATACAAGCTCAAAAAGCTGAAGAGATTGCAGACTTTTCAAAACTTGATAAGGAATTTGAAATTGTATCTTCAAGCAATTTACCTAAAATAGGAAAATACGTTTATATAAAGCATGGTACATCTTCTCAAAAATTCTATTTATTAAAACCCGATAAAAAAGGAATGCTTACAAAAAAAGACTTTTCAACAAAAGAGGCTGATAATAAAATTCTTTCATTTGTTGAAAATCTAAAAATTTTGCATCTTGAAAACTTTGAAATTACGGGCAGAGGAACCATGCCTTATCAGACTCAAACAATTCCTTACGTAAAAATTAAATCTGAAATATCCAATCTACCGATTAAAGGTATTGAAGGAATTGTTGGAACTGCTGTTTTTAATAATGAAAATATTATTGTTATTGCGATTAATTCAAAGGGCAAATATTCCGGAATTATTACGGAAGTTTTGCTGCAACAGATGCACTAAATATTTACAAAAAGCAATGCTTTTTTTGTTTGTTTTTTCTCCGAGCATGTTATAATGATAATAATCATAAAGTTGTAAGCAGATATAAGGGGCAGTTTTACAAATAATGACGCAAGATTTGTCAGAGAAGATTTATAACCTTCAGAAAAATTTTCTTGAATTAAATAATTTGTTTGAATTGAACATTCTTTCAAATCAGGCGTATTCTCTTGATGATTTGTTAAATAAAATCAGTCAGTTTTTAATGTCGAATTTTAATTTAAATGACGTTGTTTTTTTTGTAAAGAAAGAACAAATCTTTAAGTCTGTTACATGTTTGGATGAAATCGGTTTTTTGGAATTTGATGCGGAATATGCTGATTTTTTAAATTATGCGGGTAAAGAAATTGTCGCAACGAATAATGTTGACGGAACACCGAAATACAAATTATTATGGGAATCATCAAATCTTGACAGGTTAAATTCCGCGTATTTAAAAGTTTTTTATAAGGATGAAATCCCTCTTTGTTTATGTTCTATTGGCAAAAAAGAAAATAATGAGCCTTTTGAACAAGAAGAAATTGCTCTTTTAAATAAAATGTTTTATTGTATAGAACCACTCATTGCAAAATTTGTTCGGCAATCTGAGCAGGAATCTCAGATTACATCTTTGCATAAATCATTGCATAACCTTTCAATATTATATAATATTTCTCAGGCTGTTAATTTTATTGATGATTTAAAAGGTCTTATACAAGTGATTTTAGGGCGTGCATTAGAAACTATTGATGCCGAAAAAGGATCTCTAATGCTTTATGATATGACCGATAATACATTACAAGTTAAGGTTGTATACGGCTTAAATGATCCTAAAGCAGAATTTGATATTAATAACGGTGTTATTGAATGTAGTAAACTTAAAGTCAATGAAGGTATTGCCGGAAAAGTTTTTGCTGAAAAAAAATCAATTATAACAAATTTGGGACAGAACGATCCCCGATTTAAACAAGCAAAATTGATGAATAACATATCATCAATGATATGTGTTCCTTTGATTGCAAAAGGTGAAGCAATAGGTGTTATAAATATTACAAATAAAAAGAACAATAAACTGTTTAATAAACAGGATTTGGAATTTATTGAAGCACTTTCAAATCAAGCGGCAATTGCAATAGATAATGCAAAATTGTATGAACTCGCAACAAAAGACGGTTTAACAAAATTATATATTCACCGTCACTTTAAAACACTGCTTGAAGCGGAAGTTACAAGAGCAAGCCGTTATAATCACGTTTTGTCTTTATTGATGATGGATATTGATAATTTTAAACATATTAATGATACATACGGTCACTTAATAGGAGACAGAGTGTTAAAAGAAATTGCGGCAACAATTAAAAATACTTGTCGTAATATAGATGTTCCGGCAAGATACGGCGGTGAAGAATTTACAGTTATCCTTCCTGAAACAGCATCTAAAGATGCGACTGTAATTGCAGAAAGATTAAGAAGAAATATTGAAAAAATAGCTGTGCCAATAGATGATAAGGTAACTTTAAGAGTTACCATAAGTATTGGTATTTCGGAATTTCCGTCATCTTCTAATGAGTCCGAAGGATTAATCTTAACAGCCGATAAGGCTCTTTACAAAGCCAAAAATG